>NZ_QPEL01000133.1:0-32401 GCF_008368965.1 Bacillus sp. AY2-1
AACTTTTAGGGGTCACTTCATTATTATGACTGCTCTTTTTTATGGTAAGAAGTACAACCTGGGTAAGAAGCGGGCTTATACTACAGATAGTATTTGAGGAATATCGAGTTTTATTCACAAGGCGTAGTTCTATTCTAATAATAGAGATGTTGCCTAAGTACAGTGTTTTTTATTAAACTTAATAATTTTTTCCGTTTTGATTTTGTTTCTTAAATATAAGAATAAAAATTATTTTCATGCTTAATGTATCTTTTAGTCTACATATTTTCCATAATCGGGTAAAGCGATTTTATCAAATTCTTGAACGAGTGTTTTGAGGCTTGTTGATAGCAATTCACCCGACATCGGTATCCCATGTCCAGTAACAGCGGTTAGAGGCTTTAACTTCTCTAGCTTAATAACTGACTCTTTAGCGGCTTTCCAGTCTGTTGTTAAATAACGAGGCGGACCGCTTATTTCCTGTTCTTGAGTTATTACTTTATACAGATACTCCTATTTCACTGTAACAAAAGCGTCCCCAGCAATTAAAGTTCGTTCTTTTTCTCGGAATAATGAAATATGCCCTGGAGTATGTCCTGGTGTATGAATCCATCTAAACTCTGGCATATGGGGAACAGTTCCATCGGTAGGTAGCGCTTTTACGTTATTTCCTAAGTCAATTGGTTCGTTTGGGAACAGAGGAGACATTTTTGCTACCATACCACCTTCAACTGTAGGGTCTGGTTCTGGATAGCTTTGTTGTCCGGTCAGGAACGGTATCTCCATCTGATGTGCATAGACGGGAACATCCCAATACTTGATGAGTTCAATTATTCCCCCAACATGATCAAAATGGCCGTGAGTTAAAATAATGGCTTTTGGGCGACTATTGGTACCAAATCGATCCTCAGCGATAGAGATAATTTTATTTGCACATTTAGGCATTCCAGCATCAACTAAAACAAAATCATTGGTCTCAGGATTTCCAGCAAAGCATATATTGACGATTTGAATCGTGTAACAAAATAAATCAGGCAATACTTCAATGCCATGACCACTTTCAATTGAAGTTGCTGGAATAAACTTGTAATCACTTCCATAATTCATTTCATTGTCCAATTTTTCTCCCCCTTAATATATTTTAATACGACATTATAGTTCCCTAATCTTGAAAATTCATTTTGGCGAATTTGAGAAAAGAATTAATGTGGGATTAAAAAACAATAATTTAGTCCTAGAATTAAGAGAGATTCATATCAATTTATATAAAGTGCAAACAGGAAATATTGATTTTACAATTGTAGTTTCTACTATTTTTTGAGGAGGGATTACGAGTTAATAAAAGATTCATCTGGATATTATAATGTAAGTTTATACAAAAATTACATAACAGTAGCTGATATAAATCCATTAAATAAGACGATTACTTGTATCGATGCTTTTCATAATCAAAGAATGTTTAAGTTTGGAGATATAATTGAAGTGAATTCGAGGGGATAAATAAAAAAGATTATCTCTTCCTAACTTAATTATATCATGTAAATCAAGTTCGAAATAGACTGTTTCTTCTCATTTACTACTGATACAATCAAGAACACAAGTAAAGTAAGGAGAGATGTTACATGAGTTCTTTCGTTCTCGATTTTCAGGAAATAGAAAACACGTACCTTTCACTTGTCGGTGGAAAAGGTTTGAATTTAGGGGAGTTATCCAACATTCAAGGGATACAAGTGCCAGAAGGATTTTGTGTTACAACGATAGGGTATGAAAAGGCCATCGAGCAAAATGAAGGGCTTCAAATTTTGTTGCAGCAGCTAACGATGCTAAAAATTGAGGAACGAGGTCAAATTTGTGAAATTAGTAAGAAGATTAGAGAAGTCATTATGGCGGTGGAAATTCCAGTTGATGTAGTGGAATCAGTAGCTCATCATCTCTCTCGCTTTGGCGATGAACATGCGTATGCAGTGCGTTCGAGTGCTACTGCTGAAGATTTACCGTATGCCTCGTTTGCTGGTCAACAAGATACGTATTTAAATATTATTGGAAAAGAAAGCATTTTGCAGCATATTAAAAAATGCTGGGCTTCTTTATTTACAGATCGAGCGGTTATATACCGAATGCAAAACGGTTTTGATCATAATCAAGTTTCTATATGTGTTGTCGTTCAAAAAATGGTTTTCCCTGTGGCTTCAGGGATTTTATTTACTGCCGATCCGATTACTTCGAATAGGAAGGTGTTGTCAATCGATGCCAGCTTTGGACTTGGCGAGGCGCTAGTATCTGGATTGGTTTCTGCCGATAATTATAAGGTAAAAGAAGATGAAATCGTCGGAAAGGTCATCGCAACGAAAAAATTAGCCATCTATGGACGAAAAGAAGGCGGAACAGAGACAAAGAAAATTGCTCCTAATCAGCAAAAAGTTCAAACACTTACTGAACAACAAATTTTACAACTAGCACGCATCGGAAGACAAATCGAAGTTTATTTTGGTTGTCCGCAAGATATTGAATGGTGTTTAGTTGATGATACATTTTATATAGTCCAAAGCAGGCCGATTACGACTTTATATCCAATTCCAGGAGTAAATGATGGGGAAAATCATGTGTATATATCGGTTGGTCACCAACAAATGATGACCGATGCGATGAAACCACTTGGGTTATCTTTTTTCTTGTTAACGACTAGTGCTCCTATGCGTAAAGCGGGAGGCAGGTTATTTGTTGATGCTACGCAACAATTAGCTTTACCTGCTAGCAGAGATTACTTAATAAACACTTTAGGAAAATCGGATCCACTCGTAAGAGATGCATTAACGACTATAATCGAGCGAGATGATTTTATTCAATTGTTACCGGATGATGAAAAAGGAAAGAGTGCTAGTAAAAGTAAGCAACCTGCAAGTTCGCAAACAGAAATCGAAAATAATACGGCAATCGTTACGAATTTAATACAGAATAGTCAAGAATCGATCGAAGAGTTAAAACGAAACATGCAAACGAAATCAGGTGTGGATGTATTTGATTTTATTTTGCAAGACATCCAGCAATTAAAGAAAGTATTATTTAACCCGCAAAGTATAGCTGTTATTATGGCTGGTATGAATGCTTCAACATGGATGAATGAAAAGATGGAGCAATGGCTAGGTGAAAAAAATGCAGCAGATACACTTTCTCAATCCGTACAAAATAATATTACTTCAGAAATGGGTTTAGCATTATTAGATGTTGCAGATGTGATTCGGCCGTATCCAGAAGTCATTGCGTATTTACAGCATGTAGAAGATGACAGCTTTTTAGATGAATTAGTTCAGTTTAAAGGCGGGGAAAAAGTTCGGGATGCAATCGAGGCGTTTCTAAGCAAATATGGAATGAGATGCAGCGGAGAAATCGACATTACGAAAACGCGCTGGAGTGAAAAGCCAACAATCATTATCCCGATGATTTTAAATAATATAAGAGACTTTGAAGCTGGCGCTAGTAAGCGAAAGTTTGAAGAAGGACTACAGGAAGCTTTGAAAAAAGAAGAAGAGTTAGTAGAGCGATTACAAGACTTGCCGGATGGAAAACAAAAAGTAGAAGAAACGAAGCGAATGATTCGCAACATCCGTAATTGTATCGGTTATCGTGAATATCCAAAATACGGCATGATTAATCGTTATTTTATATATAAGCAGGCGTTATTGAAAGAAGCTAAGCAACTTGTGCAGAGCGGGGTCATTCATGAAGTCGATGATATATACTACTTAACTTTTGAAGAACTTCACGAAGTCGTCCGCACAAATAAACTAGATTACGAGCTTATTCATAAGCAAAAAAATGAGTACAAATTATATGAAAAACTAACGCCGCCGCGAGTTATGACGTCTGATGGAGAAATCATTACAGGTAAATATAAACGAGAAAATCTCCCAGCTGAAGCAATAGTAGGTTTGCCTGTTTCTTCTGGAGTGATTGAGGGGAGAGCACGCGTTATTTTAAATATGGAAGACGCGAATTTGGAAGAGGGAGATATATTAGTTACGGCATTTACCGATCCTGGCTGGACACCTTTGTTTGTTTCTATAAAAAGGTTAGTAACAGAAGTCGGTGGGCTTATGACGCACGGAGCAGTAATTGCACGTGAGTATGGATTACCAGCAGTCGTCGGAGTAGAGAATGCTACGAAACGAATAAAAGACGGTCAACGAATTCGGATACATGGAACAGAAGGGTATATTGAAGTGTTGTAAGTAAAAGAGCATCCACTATTATAGTGGATGCTCTTTTATTATATAGCTGACTTATTTCTTTAAACCAGCCGCATAAAAAGGTCCATGAACTGCAATAGTTGATAAAAAGCGAGCAATCTCCTCAGGTGTTTCTTTTTGTCCATTATTTAACCATTGCTGTATGACACCTATATGTGCAGATGCCATATAAGAAGTTAAGTATTCGCTTGGAACAAGTAAATTTTCCTTATTAATGAGAGGACCATTCGTATCTTCAAATAATGTTTTCCACATAAAATCTTTCAGTTTTGTTTGGAAAGATAAATCTCCATTTGGGCTAAGCACAGCTCTCATAAAATCACTATTTTCATTTAGAAATTCAAGAATAGAAGTGATAAGTATAAATGGCATTGTTGGAGAAGGATTTGTTCCAAGATCAGCAATAACTTCCGGGAATTTCTGTTTGGCAATTTTAGAAAACTCGTACATAATGTCTTCTTGGCATTTTGTCATTAAATCAAATTTATCTTGATAGTGCGCATAGAAAGTACCGCGATTAATGTTTGCTTTCGTTGTAATATCTTTCACTGTAATGGCGTCAAAACCTTTTTCTTCAATTAGCTCCACCAATGCATTTCGTATGGCGGTTTTCGTACGAACAACACGCAAATCTAAATTGCTATCGCGCAACGCATGTCCCTCCTTAATTTTACTCAACACATTTAGAAAATGTGTCTTATAACCGACACATTCCCGATTTTTGATTATTGTATATGGTTCAACTCGAACATATAATTCAAAATATAAATAAACAACACGTTGTTGATTATTATAAATCAAATTAAAGGAGGAAAAAAGAAAATGTTTAAAAATAAACTTTTATTTTTATCACCAGTTATTGCACTGCTTGTTGTTTTTATTTTTTCATTAACGTTATTTCCAACTGTTCAACCGCAGCCGAAAAACTTGCCAATTGCAATTGTAAATGAGGATCAAGTTGTAGAAATTCCAAATCAACCGAAAATGAATATGGGGCAAACAATTGTTGATACGGTGAAAAAATCATCGAAATCAGATGAAGAACCTGCGGTAAAGTGGGTAGAAGTGAAGAATAAGGAAGCAGTTCAAAAAGGGCTAAATAATAAAGAGTATTATGCAGCGTTAGTCATTCCGAAAGAATTTAGTGCAAAACAAGCATCGTTACGAACACCACAGCCATCTTCACCTGAGATAGAAATATATATTAATCAAGGAATGAATACGGCTGCATCAACTATGGTAGGGCAAATATTACAGGCGATCGTTGATAATATGAACAATAATGTCCGTACACAAATATTAGAAGGGTTGAAAACAAAAGGAGCTACTGTAACAACAGACCAAGCTGAGAAATTAGTAACACCTATTGTAAAGAACGTGAAAAATGTGAATGAGGTCGGCAAAAATAGTGCGAACGGTAACTCACCAATATCATTGTTCCAACCGTTATGGATTGCAAGTTTAGCTAGTGCAGCGATTATTTTTATTGCGATTAGTAAAATGCCAGTAAGCTCAAGAAAAGAAAACTTTCTGTTAAAAGTAAAACAAATCGTAACAGGAGCTATTGCGACACTTGTAATTGGGTTTGGTCTTACATGGATTGCAGATGGGATGGTAGGGTTAAATATTTCGAACTTCACGGATACAGCTCTATTCTTATCTATTACTTCTTTTAGTTTCTTCTTAATGATATCTGCGGTACTTTCATTAGTTGGACTAAAAGGAATCGGTTTATTCGCTTTATTACTATTCTTCGGAGCGCCGTTATTATCGTTAGCACCTGAGATGTTGTCTCCGTTTTATCAAGACTGGGTTTACTCATGGTTACCAATGAAATTTATGATTGAAGGCCTAAGAGAAATCTTCTTCTTCGGAAAAGGATTAAGCTGGAATACACCTGTTACTGTACTCGTTTGGATTGGTATAGTAAGTATGGTTACTATATTAGCAACTACATTCAAACGTAGTGTAGTAAAAGGGCATAAAACAGAATTGAACGCTTAAAAAAAGCCGTTTCACTAAATTAGTGAAACGGCTTTTTTGTGATGAAATCTAAAAGCTGAAGAATGAGTATCTGCTGTTGTCGCCTTAGAATTAAGTCGGAATCTCTAAAAATCGCGTACGTTCCAAACAATCTCACCACGTTCATCATCCCACGTACTGTGATGACGCTTAAATCCTATCTTTTCTAGTACCCGGAGTGAAGCGATATTCCAAGCGCCTACAGTCGACCAAAGTCTATGGCGCCCAGTAGCAATCGCAGCGTCCAGTACAACGGATGCCGCCTCAGTTGCATAACCTTTACCATGGGCGCTGCGGAACAACTCGTATGCAATCTCCGGCTCTTCAAGTGTGGAACGACCGATAATTAAGCCGCAGTATCCGATGAAATCGCCTTCATTGCGCCTTCGAATAGTGAGAAGGGAAATGCCATTTTCCTCTGCCTTCTTGCGCATCTCAATGAGCCGGTTACGAACGGAATCAACGGCTGGAATGTCCACACCACGTTCGCCAATTAATTTGCTCAGCCAAACGGAATCGGATTCCTCCCACATACTAAGCTCAAGTCTTTCGGTTTTCAGCTGGAAGGCCATAGGTTTAAATAAAGATGGCATAGTGGTACCTCCTAGTTATATGACTGGATTCATAATAGCTTCGCATCTCAACACCACATCTGGTTGGAAACCTGATTCATTCGCGAATTTATAGCAACAGCGTACAAAAAAATAGTGATATTTTATCCGCTATTTGCCGTGTAGTAAAATCCCCATTGATTATAGTTTCACTTTATGAATAAGCAATTCCTTTGCAAAATAGACCCTTTTCTCAAACTTTACTTTCAATCTAAAGTCGTCCCGTTATATACACAGGCTCCTACTATTTCTAAATGCATAAAATGTTAAGCGAAAGTATGGAGGGATACGATGTATAATTCGAATTATTATGATTGGTATAGACAAAATGATAAGTTGATTAGTGATATTGAAAAAGCTATAAACGGAGAGTATAGCGCTATAAGCTGCTATGCAAAATTAGCGAATATGGCTCCAAATCAAGTAGAACAAAAACAAATTCTTGAAATTCGTAATGATGAAATAAAGCATTTTCACAACTTTGTACAAATTTATACGAGTTTAACTGGTAGGCAGCCAAAACCACAAATTACTGAAGACTGCCCAAATACGTATTTACAAGGATTAGAGTTCGCTATACAAGATGAACAAAAAACAATAGATTTTTATTTGGAAATTTCAGATGAGACATCGGATGCACATCTGAAAGAGTTGTTGCGGAGAATAGCTGCGGATGAACAAAATCATGCAGTATGGTTTTTATATTACTTCGTGAAGTCGAAGTGAGCATTAAGAATGAACGACTGATGTGGTGCATATATTAAAAAATATTTTAAAACGTAGTGCAACAATTGAATGAAATATTTAAATGTAAGCAGAAGGAAACCGTTTCGCTAGTAGTGGAGCGGTTTTTTTATGATGTACATATGTATCGACAAAATATAGTAATTACATTTGATATATAATGTATGAAATGAAAATGAATAAGTTAGGAGCAAGTATATGAAAAGAGGGATTACAGTAGATATTCTAGATGGATATGATAATTTACTTTGGAAAGTATTAAAGCCAATTGATATTACTGTATTTGATTGGCAAGTCATGGGAAGGGAGGAAGCTTATATAATAATAGGGAATGAATTAGGTTCAGAATTATTTTCAGAAGATAACGAGATCATGGAAGGATCAGAATTAAAAAAGCTAATAAAAGATAACATATATTATCTTTTATTTTTAGATTTAAAAGCATGTCCAAAAGGAGAGGTACTAGGAGAAATTGCAACATTTGAAGAATTTAAGGAGAGTAAGTGTGAAGTAGTCGTATTAGTAGCGGATGGTGAGTATATACAAATTTATGCGAAAAACCAAGAAGAGATTGAAATGATGTATGAAAACGCAGTGAATCAAGGATTTTATGTAGAATATATTACAGATGAAAATGATGGAAGGACGCATTTGTCAGTATGGTAGCAATTTGAAAGGGGAACGGCAATATGGAGAGAAATATAAGTAAAGAACATGAAATTCGAATTGCTACTGAAATTGAAAGTGATAGTATTCTCCTTTTATTAAAAGAAGTAGCGCAATGGCTACAATATAAAGAAGTGGATCAGTGGCAGTATCTTTTAGGAGAGGAAGCTACGGCTGAAATACTAGAATGTATAAGAGAAAAATATACATATGTTGTTCTGAAAGAAGATGAAATAGTTGGTACGGTTACAGTTTCTCCTAAACAAAATGAATGGGATGAACATATTTTTGGTAAAGAGGAAGTTTCTAATTCATTATATATTCATAGATTTGCGGTGAAACGGAAGTATAAGGGAAATGGAATAGGCGAATGGATTTTACAGTGGGTAGAAGAGAATGTGCAATGTGATAAAGAGTATTTGAAGTTAGATTGTGTGGGGCATAATCGTACGTTGAATGATTTTTATAAGAAAAATGGTTTTGAATATGTTGGAAGTACGGATGGGCTTAGTAAGTTTCAAAAGAAAAGGAGAATGTGAATGCATCTAATTAATGTAAGTTTAGTTGAAAAGTTAATACAGGAACAGTTTCCCGAATGGGCCCATTTAGAAGTGAAACCTGTAAAGTTTAGTGGGCATGATAATAGGACGTTTCACTTAGGGGATGAGATGAGTGTAAGATTGCCAAGTGATGTGGCATATGCACCGCAAGTAGAGAAAGAAAATAAGTGGTTACCACTATTAAGTAAGAGGCTTTCTTTACCGATTTCTACCCCACTTGCGAAAGGAAATCCGTCTGAAGCGTATCCATTGCCTTGGTCTATTAATAAGTGGATAGAGGGGGAAACAGTTACGAAACAAAACGTTCGTGATTTAAATGAATTTGCAGCGGATTTAGGATCTTTTTTAGTAGAATTGCAATCTATTGATGCGAGTAACGGACCTTTAGCTGGAACACATAATTTTTACCGGGGCGGACTTATATCGGTATATGATGAAGAGGCGAGAGTTGCTATTGAAAATAATAAGGATGTTTTTGACGAGGCATTATTAAAGCACCTTTGGAATGTAGCACTTAGTTCAACATGGGACCGTAAGCCAGTTTGGGTTCATGGAGATGTAGCGCCAGGGAATTTACTCGTTAAAGATGGAAAGCTTTGTGCTGTAATTGATTTTGGTATTTTAGGAGTAGGAGATCCTGCATGTGATGCGGCGATGGCTTGGACATTTTTTGATGAAAATAGTAGAAACGTATTTAAAGAAGTGTTACGTATGGACGAAGAAACATGGAATAGAGCGAGAGGATGGGCACTTTGGAAGGCGTTAATTACATATGACGCAAATAAGGATAGTAATGAGAGGGTGGCAGAAGAATCTTATCGTATCATTCAAGTGATTGTGGATGATTATAAAGGGGAATAGAAAAGCCTATTTCAAAATAGGTTTTTTCATATGATTAAATAGTAGAAACGGAAAGAAGGAATATAACATAATTATACAGAATATTTAGATAATAGGAGGTGTCGAATTTTGAGTGAAATTGAATTAAAGAGCAATATAATTAAGGCAGGGCGAGAGAAGGGGATTATTCTCCGGTTTATACTTGCTAGTCTCGTTGGAGTGTTTATGTTTTTCGTTCCTGTTACGATAAACGGTGCATCGTCTATTATGATTGATCATATCGTATCGTGGATTAGGGCTTCGGTTCCTGACGTAGTACCTTATTATGCATTATTTGTTATGGCAATTGGTGCGATTTATCCATTTTATACGAAGAAATGGAATGCATCTATCGTAGACATTTGTTTTTCTATTTTAAAAGTAGTTGGCGTTGTTTTTGGCATATTATATTGTTTAAAAGTAGGACCAGCTTGGTTCTTTGCGCCAGATGTTGGACCGTTTTTGTATGAGAAGCTAGTCATATCAGTAAGTTTGCTCGTTCCAATTGGCTCGGCGTTTTTAGCGTTATTAGTCGGATATGGATTGCTTGAATTTATCGGTACATTTTGTCGTCCGATTATGAGGCCATTATGGAATACGCCGGGGAGATCGGCAATCGATGCAGTTGCGTCCTTCGTTGGAAGTTATTCGCTTGCTCTCCTTATTACGAATCGCGTGTATAAAGAAGGAAAGTATACCACAAAAGAAGCGGCGATTATCGCTACAGGATTTTCTACAGTATCCGCTACATTTATGATCATCATCGCAAAAACATTAGATATTATGCATTTATGGAATGTTTATTTTTGGACTACGCTTGTTGTAACATTCATCGTGACTGCTATCACCGTAAGAATCCCGCCCCTCAGTAGAAAACCAGATACATATGTAACAGAAGAAGGGTTCCCAGAGCCTGTTTATAAAGAGAAAATGTTAGAATGTGCTTGGGAAGATGCGTTAGAAGTATCAAAGTCTGCACCGAGCATTATGAAAAATATTGCAGTGAATTTAAAAGACGGATTTATTATGACGATGGGAATTTTACCATCCATTATGTCAGTAGGATTAATTGGTATCGTCTTAGCGAAGTTTACGCCAATATTTGATTGGATCAGTTATATTTTCTATCCGTTTACATGGCTATTACAATTACCAGAAGCAGACTTAGCCGCTAAAGCCGCATCAGTTGGTATTGCAGAAATGTTTTTACCGTCATTATTAGTTGTAAGTGCGCCACTTGTGACAAAGTTTGTCATTGCAGTTGTTTCCGTATCATCTATACTGTTTTTCTCCGCTTCCATTCCTTGTATATTATCAACAGATATTCCGTTAAAAGTATCTGAACTTATTATTCTGTATGTGCAGAGAACGATTTTAACGTTGCTTATCATTACGCCGATTGCTTATTTGTTGCTTTGAACTAGAATGTAAGTTCTAAATATATGACGTTTACTAACTTGTGTAAATGAATATTTATTGTAAAATCGTAGGTAGTGCGAAATTATAAGTGCGATGCTTGAATAAAGGCATCGCATTTTTTATTTTTAGATGTACTACACGTTTACGAAAAAATATTTTTATATATTAATAAAACGATATTGATGGTATGTTATAGTAACAACAAAGGGGGCTTACAAATGGAAATTATTCACGAAAGAGCAAAGTTGCGGTTAATGGATAATACTGATGTCGAAACTTTGTTTTCGATTGTAGAAGGAAATCGGGATATTTGGGCGTATTTAATCTCTAAAATGGATAGTGTGCAAGATATGCAACAATACGTTCAAAAAGCGATAAAGGGTTACGGAAGAGGTACTCAAATACCTTTGGTAGTCGTAGATCAACAGACGAATAAGATTGTAGGAAGTACACGTTTATATAATATTTCAGTAGAAGATAAGACAGTTGAGTTAGGGCAAACGTGGTATCATCCGAGTGTGCAACGTACGAGTATAAATACAGAGTGTAAGTATATGCTTCTCCAGTATGCTTTTGAAAAACTGCATATGCTTAGGGTACAAATTAAGACGGATGCAAGAAATGAAAAAGCACAACGAGCAATTGAAAGGTTAGGCGCAGTAAAAGAGGGTGTGCTTAGAAATGAAAGAAAATTACCGAATGGTTATGTGAGAGATGCGGTGGTGTACAGTATTATCTCGAGTGAATGGCCAGGCGTAAAAGAACAATTGTTAGAAAAATTAGAGTTATATAAAGAAAAGGTATAATTCGTGTTTTGAAAGGTATATTGTTCGTGAGGTATGAAAAATATACCTTTTTTCTTACAAAATGCTACTTTATTTTAATTCCTTTTGTTTCATCGTTCCCTTCTGAGAAAAAATTCGTTACAATGTAGTTGTATGGTAATAAACTTATGAATTTAAAAAAATGTAATGAAAACCGCAAATGAAAATGAATTGATAATCCTCAATTTTAAATGAAAACCCTTTTATATATAAATAACAAGTAAAGTTCCTTCTTTTAAATAAACTCAAACAAAACGATTTGATATAAATGTTTTTTATAGAAGTATGGATGATGTACGGAGGCAATTACAAATGAAAGAAAATAAGAAGAGTAAGAAAAGACGAATCTTTCAAGTATTTTTACTAATGATTTGTTCTGCTATTTTATATGTAAGTTATGCAGCTTACGATATTTGGAGTTATCGTTTTAAAGCAAATGATGACGTGAAAACGGATGCTGGTATCGTACTAGGCGCAGCTTCATGGAACGGAAAACCATCTCCTGTATTTAAAGAAAGAATTAATCATGCGATTTCTTTATATAGGAACGGAAATATTAAAAAGATTATTTTTACAGGTGGTACAAAGTTCGAGGCAGAACTTGAGGAAGCACGTACTGCAAGAGTATATGCAATGAAACAAGGTGTAAAAGAGGAAGATATTTTAATTGAAACAAAATCCCTTTTCACTGAAGAAAATTTAAAGAATGCGAAGCAAGTTGGAATAGAGAACGGAATACACACATACACGATTGTAAGTGATCCACTTCATATGAAACGCGCAATGAGAATCGCAAAACATATTAATATTGAAGCATATGCTTCACCAACGCCGACATCAGCATATAAAACGTTAGATACAGAAATACCATTCTTCTTTAAAGAATTATTCTCGTATATTGGATATGTAACCTCTTTGCCGTTAAAAGCATTGAAGGGGGACTAATATAAGAAAAGGATCTATCCTTAAATAGGAACTTTTCTTATTAGTCAAAAACATTGTATTTTTATCGGAATAGTGAAACAATAGAGAGGTAGCTTCATATAATCATAATGACAAAATGAACGGTTTATGAATCGAGCATAAAGTGAAACTTTAATCAGTGGGTGGGTTTCCCACTGATTATTAGTTGAACCAATCGGGCGTTTACGGGCAGTTGATCTCCCGCCTAACTTCCTTTGCTTCACCTGAATTTTTAGGTGGGAGTTTTACTGCCCGTTAATGCGGGATAAAGGAGATTATAGTATGGCACTCTCATTTGTTGAAACAGAAGAACAGTCTTTAATTATTGAGAAAATAAATAAATTGATTCCGAAGTTCATGGAAAGGGAGCATCAACTAAGTGAATTAGGATCATTTCCGTATGAAAATATAAATGATTTGAAAGATATCGGATATACGAAATTAACGTTACCGAAGGAATTTGGTGGTAGTGCGATTTCTTTATATGACTTCGTTTTATTTCAAGAAAAAATCGCGGAAGGCTGCGGAGCTACTGCATTATCGATTGGCTGGCATCTTGGCATTGTGAAAGAATTAGCGGAAAATCGCTCTTGGGATGATGATGTGTTCAAATGGTTTTGCGAAGAAGTAAGCAATGGTGCGCTCTTTAACAGGGCAGCAACAGAGCCAAAAACAGGGAGTCCGACGCGTGGTGGTAAGCCAGAAACAATAGCGATTCAACAAGGCGAGAAGTGGATTATAAATGGAAGAAAAACTTTTACAACAATGGCGCCAGTACTTGATTATTTTATTATTTCAGCAAGTATGGAAGGCCAAGAAGAAGTTGGTGAGTTTGTCATTCCAAGAAATACGCTCGGTGTATCCATTGAAGAAACGTGGGATAGCGTTGCAATGCGAGGGACTGCTAGCCACGACCTTGTCTTACAAAATGTAGAGATAGACAACCGCTTTTTTACGGATGTAAAAGGCGGGAAAGTGAAACAAAAGGGTATTGGCTGGTTGCTACATATACCAGCATGTTATTTAGGAATTGCACAATCAGCAAGAAATTATGCAGTTCAGTTTGCGGGATCATACAAACCAAATAGTTTAAACCATTCTATTAGTTTATTACCGAATGTTAGAAGATTAGTTGGAGAATTAGAACTCGAGCTTATGCAAGCTCGCGTCTTTTTATATCAAATTGCGAAAAAATACGATGAGGCAGAAGATAAACTGTCACTGCAAGCAGAATTAGCAGCCGTGAAATACGCCGTAACAAATGCGGCGATATCCATAGTGGATAAATCAATGCGCATCGTAGGAGCAAAAAGTTTATCAGAAAAAAATCCGCTCCATCGTTACTATTTAAACGTCAGAGCAGGATTACACAATCCGCCGATGGATGATGCAACATTGTCTATGCTGGCGGATGCGGCGTTTCGGTCGTAGTTTTTAAAGCTTATATTTTATTGTTTATGGATAAAATAGTTGTTTTGAAAGCACGGGTTTGATTAGTGATCAAATCCGTGCTTTTTATGTGTATGAAGTACTTGGGTGAGATGTAGGTTTTTAATATAAATGATTATCATGGTTTTGTGATTGTTTCTTGTTGAAAAATTCTTGTTGTAATGCCAGTTTGAAGGCTGTATAAACATTTTTCGTATTTAATCCCAAATTAATGGTCTTTCTAAGTTTATCATTCGTAAATATTGTAAAAATTGACCTGCATGGACCGCATCATGATAGGCAATTCGTAATAGCATGTCTCCTAAATATCTTTGATAGCCAACATCGCTTCGATCGATAAGGGTTGAATCTAGCTCTGCTATGTTTATGGATTGAACATACTCTATGAAGTCAGTAAAGTATGATTGTGCCAATTCAATTTCCTTTTTTACACAAGTAATTGGCTCTTCATCATACGGGAAATGTATATCATTTATTGAGCCGTTGTTTTTTAAAATCATATGATAGTAAAAAGTTGAGCTCCATACGTGACGAATCATCTCACCAAAAGAAATAGCCTCATTATCAGGCCTCCAATTAAGAAAATTATCGGGAAGAGAATTCCATAATTTTTCTGAGCGCCTTCTCGTCTCTTTCAAATTTAATATACTAAGATCAATTGCATTCATAATAAATTCTTCTTTACTATTAAACTTAAAATAATTGTATCAATTTAACAGTTAGGGTATCATCGAAATATGAATGTATATCCGAATATCTCATATATAGCTAAACTAATTGCTGAACCTACAAGAGCAATCATCTTAGATTGTCTAATGAATAATCAGGCACTACCTGCTAGCGAATTGGCTTATATGGCAAAAGTGTCACATCCAACAATTAGTTCTCATCTTTCTAAATTAGTAGAGGGGAATCTACTTACAGTTGAACAACATGGTAGACATCGTTACTATCGACTTGCTAATCAAGAAGTTGCAGAAGTGCTTGAAAAGTTAGAGACAATCGCACCAACAGTTCAAGTTCGCTCTTTAAAACAATCAGGTCAACTAAAACAAATTCGTTATGCTCGAACTTGTTATGATCATCTTGCAGGCAAACTCGGTGTAGAGATAACTGGAAAATTACTAGATAGGAAATTTATAATTTTAGAGGATGGAGAATACATTGTAACAGAACAAGGTAAACAATGGTTTCTGAATTTTGGAATAAATGTTGATGAGGAAGATACAAAAAGGAGGGTATTTGCAAAACCTTGCCTTGATTGGAGTGAACGGCGTTACCATATTTCTGGTTGGCTAGGGTCTGCAATTGCAAAACTGCTTTTTGAACAAGGATGGATTACGAAAACGGATAAGAACCGAGCTGTCCATCTTACAAAGAAAGGTGTAAAGTTATTGGAAGATCAATTAGGCATTGATATGAAAACTGAGGAAAGAAAAGCTTGAAATTAGAAAAGTCCGTCAAAATGACGGGCTTTTTCATTATGGTAGGAGTGTACATGAATAATAGGATGTTACCAATAATCGTTGCCAATAAAAAATCTTTCTTTTCATTCTTCTTTTTTAAGTTTTAAAGGAGAAAGCTAGGCTTCTTATTTTTACTAATGTTATAATAAGAAAAAAGCACGAAAAGAGGTCATCTCATGCTAGAGGTTATTGCAACATGTTTAGAAGATGTAAAAAGAATTGAAAGTGCTGGCGGGAAGCGGATTGAATTAATTTCATCTTATACAGAAGGTGGTTTAACACCAAGTTATGCTTTTATAAAAAAAGCGGTAGAAGCGGTGAGTATACCAATTCATGTTATGATTCGTCCGCATGCGAAGTCTTTTACATATACGGAAGAAGAAATTGAAATGATGAAAGAAGATATTATAGTTGCGCAGAAGTTAGGAGCAGCTGGTGTAGTATTAGGCGTATTAAACGAACAAAATGAAGTAGATGAAGAGAAATTAGCGGATTTACTATCTGTTGTAGATGGAATGAATGTAACGTACCACCGTGCGATAGATGATATAGAAAATCCAGTAGAAGCGATGAGAACTTTAAAGAAGTTTCATAAAGTAACTCACGTTTTAACTTCAGGTGGACAAGGAGATATTGTAGACAATATTCCGGTGCTTACAGAAATGCAAAAAGTAAGTGATGGTCAAATTCAGCTTGTAGCTGGAGCTGGCGTGACGAAAGAAAATATAAAGCGATTGCTAGATGAAACTGGAATTTCGCAAGCACATGTCGGTACAGCGGTAAGAGAAGCAAAATCATGTTTTTCTGAAATAGATCCTAATGTAGTACAAGAACTAGTTGAAATAATAAAATAAGTGCTTAAGAAAGAGGAGAAACGATGAAGGAAAATACGAAGAAAGAATTATTCTCTTGGGCTAAAACGATAGGGTTTACCCTTGTATTAATTGCTATTATTCGCGGCGTTTTATTTACACCTTCTTTAGTACAAGGTGAATCGATGATGCCCACTTTAGAAAATAACGAACGAGTTCTCGTGAATAAGATTGGTTATAGTATAAGTGGATTAGATCGCTTTGATATTATCGTCTTCCACGGAAAAGAAGGGTACGATTTAGTAAAACGAGTAATTGGTTTGCCAGGCGATACAGTTGAGTATAAAAATGATGTTTTATATGTAAACGGCAAAGCGATGGAAGAACCATATTTAAAACAGTTTAAAGAAAAAGCAGTAGGCCGTGTATTAACTCCAGACTTTACGTTAGAACAAATCACAGGGAAAACGAAAGTGCCAGAAGGCCAAGTATTTGTTTTAGGGGATAATCGTGAAGTTTCTAAGGATGGTCGCATGTTTGGCTTTATTTCAGAAGATGAAATTGTCGGAAAAGGACAAGCTGTTTTCTGGCCGTTAAAACAAGTAAGAGCGTTATAAAGTGTGGTGAAGTATGGGAGAGATATTCTTCCATACTTTTTTATTTGCTTAAAATCTATTGATTGAATTGAAAGAATATTTTATAATTTTAAATTATATGTTTGTTTCGAAAAATGGAATTTAAGTTCCGTAATTCGGAACGAAAGGGAGATAGAATGAGTATAAATAAAACGGCAGTTAAGACAATGGATATTTTAGAGTTGTTTTATGAGCATGAAGAGCTAAGTTTAACTGAGATGGTTCAGCTTACAAATATGCCGAAAACATCTGTTTATCGTTTAATTGGCTCGTTAGAAGAGATGGAGTTTTTACAAAAAAACGAAAAGGGGAAATATCGTTTAGGGGTCGTATTTTTACGGTTCGGTCAACTTGTTTCACACCGGTTATCAGTAAGAAATATAGCAATTCCTTATATGAAAGAACTTAGAGATAGTTTAGGACAGGCAGTTAATTTAATAATTCAAGATGGTAATGATGCAATTTATGTTGAAAAGATGGAAGGTGTTCAGCCGGTACGCGTGTATACGGCGGTTGGAAGAAGAGCACCACTTTATGCTGGCGCATGTCCAAGAATTTTACTATCATATTTCTCTGAGGAAGAGAAACGGAGATACATAGAGGAAGTGGATTTAAAACAGTTTGCAGATGGAACAATCGTGGATAAGAAACAATTGTTAGAAGTGTTGCAAATGGCAAAAAAGGAAGGCTACACAATTAGTTATTCTGAGTTGGAAAATCATACAGCCGCGATAGCAGCACCCATTTTTGCGAGCGATGGAACGGTTGTAGCAGGCATTAGTATTTCAGGATTAGCAATTGAGTACAGCGAAAGTAACATTTCATATTTTATTGCGAAGGTGAAAGAAACAGCGCATCGCATTTCGAAAGAACTCGGCTTTTTGGCATAGAAAGAGGGAGTAGGATGAAATTTTCTGCGTTAGGGGATCAAGCAATTATTGTTACATTTGGTGAAGAAATTAAGATGGATATATATGAGAAAGTACAGTGGTTATTTCAAGCACTGCAGCAACAGCCGTTTGCAGGAATGATTGAGTGCGTTCCGTCGTTTACTTCATTAGCTGTTTACTACAATGCATATGAAGTATGGAAGAGAAATGAGAGAAGTGAAAGGTCATATGATTACGTTCGTCAGTATATAAAGGAGCTGTGTGATTCTTATAAAGAAGAAGTAAAACAGGATGTGAAACATATTTCTATACCAGTGTGCTACGGGGGAGAATATGGACCTGATTTAGAAGAGGTTGCACATTATAAAGGTTTACAAGTAGAAGATGTGATTCGAATACATAGTGAAACTACATATTTTGTATATATGCTTGGTTTTACACCAGGGTTTCCGTATTTAGGAGGACTATCAAAAGAATTAGAAACACCTAGAAAAGAAACGCCACGATTACAAATCTCTCCTGGTTCAGTAGGTATTGGCGGAAATCAAACAGGTATTTATCCGCTTGAAACACCAGGTGGATGGAATATTATCGGCCGAACACCTATTACTCTATTTAATCCGAACGAAGAAATACCAACATATATTCAAAGTGGTATGTATTTACGATTTATCCCAATAACGAAGGAAGAGTACGTATCGCTTGAGGGGGCTAAAAAATGGATGTAGAGGTTTTGCATGCAGGGATGTTTACAACAGTCCAAGATTTAGGGCGATCTTATTATCAACAATATGGTGTACCTGTTGGCGGGGCTATGGATCAAAGTGCAATTCGGATGATCAATATGTTAGTTGGTAATGAAGAGAATGAAGCGGCACTCGAAATGACGATTATGGGACCTAAATTGTTAATAAAGAAAACGACTTTACTTGCGATTGGTGGAGCAGATATGGAACCGTTACTGAATGGAGAACGTATCCCGTTATGGCGTCCCATTTTAGCGGAAGAAGGTAGTATGCTTTGTTTTGGAAAAGTGAAAAGTGGTTGCAGAGCGTATGTGACTTTTGCGGGTGGCATCCATATTGATCACACTATGGGAAGTAAAAGTACGTACATACGTGCTGCGATTGGCGGTATAGAAGGAAGAATGCTCAACAAGGGTGACTACTTCCAAATTGGTGCACAACCAGAAATGGCGAATCGTTTCATTCAAGACTTACAAAAAAATGAGCGAATAAAAACGAAATGGGCAATTAGCAACAGCGTACTACCAAAATATAAGAAACATCCTAAGCTTCGTGTCATAACTGACTTTGAATACGATCAATTTACAGAAGAAAGTAGAAAGACATTTTTTACGAAAGAGTATAAAGTATCTAATTATGCTGACCGTATGGGCTATAGGGTTGAGGGAGAAGTTTTAAATAGGATTGAAGAAAAAGAGATTTTATCGAGTCCTGTTACATTTGGAACCATTCAAGTTCCTAATGGTGGACAGCCGATTATATTAATGGCAGATAGGCAAACGACAGGTGGCTATCCGAGAATGGGAAATATCATTTCAGTAGATTTCCCTCTTCTTGCCCAGCTAAAGCCGGGGGACTATGTTTCTTTTGAGAAAATTACGCTTGAAGAAGCGGAACAATTGTACATAGAACAGGAAGTAAATATGAATCTATTAAAGAAATTCATCGCTTTACGAAGCTGGAATTAGGAGGAATACATTGTGACTACAATCGATTTAAACTGTGATTTAGGAGAAAGTTTTGGAGCTTATAAAATGGGGAATGATGATGAAATTCTTCCGTTCGTTTCCTCTATAAACGTTGCTTGCGGTTTTCATGCGGGTGATCCGTCTGTTATGCGTCAAACTGTTGAAAAAGCTTTGGAGCATAACGTAGCGATAGGAGCGCATCCTGGATTTCCTGATTTAATTGGATTCGGTAGAAGAAACATGAATGTTTCAGCAAGTGAAGTATACGATTATGTTTTATATCAAATCGGCGCATTAGACGCATTTGTAAAAGCGGCAGGCGGGAAAATGCAGCATGTAAAGCCGCATGGTGCCTTATATAATATGGCGGCAACGGATTCGAAAATTGCAGATGCAATCGCTAAGGCAATTTATCATATGAATCCGAGTCTATCGCTTTACGGATTAGCAAATAGCGAGGCGTTTATACAGGCTGCAGAAAAATACAATGTAACTCTCGTACAAGAAGCGTTTGCGGATCGTACATATAAGCAAGATGGAACGTTAACGAGCCGTACAGAAGAAAATGCACTTATAAAAAATGAAGACGAAGCGATAAAGCAAGTGCTTCAAATGGTGAAAGAAGGCTATGTAAATTCGGTCAATGGAGAGGAAGTAGCAGTTCAGGCGCAGACGATTTGTTTACACGGTGATGGAGAAAAAGCAGTACAATTTGCGGGAAAAATATACAGAATATTCGAACGTAATGGTATTTCTATTTGTGCACCGAAATAAAAAATAGGGGGAAGTGCTGGGATGATTAAATTAATCGGAATACTACTTGTTGCAGTGGGCTTTTTATTTAGATTAAATACACTTTTAGTAGTTATGGTTGCAGGTATTGTTACGGGGATGGTTTCAGGATTAAGTTTTTATGATGTGATCAGCATGTTCGGTAAATTTTTCATAGAAAATAGATATATGTCTATGCCAATTATATTAACTTTACCGGTAATCGGAATTTTAGAGCGTTACGGTTTAAAAGAAAGAGCAGAAGCACTTATAACGAAATCAAAAGGAGCAACAACTGGAAGAGTATTAATGTCATATTTTACGATAAGAGAATCGTCAGCAGCACTAGGGCTTAATATTGGTGGGCATGCACAAACGGTAAGACCGCTCGTTGCACCGATGGCAGAAGGGGCCGCGCAAGGTAAATACGGTAAACTTCCTGAAAAATTAAGAGAAAAGATTAAAGCAAACGCAGCTGCTGCGGAAAATACAGCTTGGTTTTTCGGAGAAGATATTTTCATCGCAACTGGTGCTATTTTATTAATGAAAGGGTTCTTCGATTCAGTAGGTATGCATGTGGGTGTATGGGATATGGCACTTTGGGGCATTCCAACTGCAATATCTGCACTTATTGTAAGCTGGATTAGATTTAGAAGGTTTGATAAATATATAGAGAAAACAATGAAGGCAGAAGGAAAAGAAGAGAAGGAGGCAATCTAATATGAACATCATCACAATGGATACAATCTATTATGTATTAGGGATAATCGTTGCTTTTATCGCTGTTCGTATCGCATTCGATCGTGAACATCCCAACAGATTCGGTTCTAGTTTATTTTGGGCATTGTTTGCAGTTACATTTTTATTCGGAAATGTAATTCCTTCGTTTTACGTTGGCTGTATCGTGCTCGCTATGGTCGTTTTAGCCTCGCTAAATAAAGTAACAAAATCAGAGGAAAAAGAAGTTCCAGTACAAGAGCGTGTAAAACATGCTGAGAAATTAAAAAATAAAATTTTTATGCCTGCACTATTAATTCCTATTTTTACAATTATCGGTACGTTGACCTTAGGGAAAATTAAATGGGGAAATGTCTCTCTTGTTGATCCAGATAAAGTAACATTAGTTGCATTAGCGCTTGGTGCATTACTCGCATTCGTTGCGGCGATGCGTATTACAAAATCAAAAATAACAACGCCTGTACAAGAAGGAAGCAGACTATTGCAAGCTGTCGGCTGGGCTGTAATTTTACCACAAATGTTAGCAGCACTTGGCGGTATATTCGCGAAGTCTGGCGTTGGACAAGTTGTTTCAGATTTAGTCGGACAAGTGTTACCGACAGAGTATCCGTTCGTTGCTGTTATGGCGTATTGTTTAGGAATGATGCTTTTCACAGTCGTAATGGGAAATGCATTCGCAGCGTTTGCCGTTATTACTGGCGGAATTGGTTTACCTTTAATTGTTCAAATGCACGGTGGGAATCCAGCAATTATGGCAGCACTCGGTATGTTTGCTGGATATTGCGGAACGCTACTTACGCCAATGGCAGCAAACTTTAATATCGTTCCGGCGATGCTTTTAGAACTAAAGGATAAAAATGCAGTTATTAAAGCACAAGTACCAATTGCTCTTTCAATCTTTATTATCAATATGTTTATTATGTACGGCCTTGTATATCGTTTCTAATTAGGAGGGAAAACTATGAAAACAGTATTATTAACAGGATTTGATCCGTTTGGCGGAGAAAGCATCAACCCAGCTTGGGAAGTAGCAAAAAGTTTGCATGAAAAAACAATTGGAGAGTACACGATTATTAGCAAACAAGTCCCAACGGTATTTCATAAATCAATAAAAGTATTAAAAGAATATATAGAAGAACTAAACCCTGAAATGATTATATGTATCGGACAAGCTGGGGGCAGACCAGATATTACGATAGAGCGTGTCGCAATTAACGTTGATGATGCAAGAATTGCTGACAATGAAGGGAATCAGCCCATAGATGTGCCAGTTGCAGAAGAAGGACCAGCTGCTTATTGGTCTACACTTCCGATGAAAGCAATCGTAAAAAGACTGCAAGAAGAAGGTATACCAGCTTCCGTTTCACAAACAGCAGGTACATTCGTTTGTAATCATTTATTCTACGGTCTCATGCATGAACTAGAGAAGCGTGATAAGAAAATAAAAGGCGGATTTATTCATATTCCGTTCTTACCAGAACAAGCGAGTAAATATCCAGGGCAACCGAGTATGTCACTTTCTACTATTCGTAAAGGGATCGAATTGGCAGTTGAGGTAACGACAACAGTTGAAGTAGATATTGTAGAGGTTGGGGGTGCGACGCATTAAATAAAACGAATTGTACAACACCTTCTGTAAACAACTGGTATAATAAGTATAGGAATATACATAGAGGTGATTTTTGTGCAACAATTTGAAGAAGTACGTTCAATTTTAGAAAAAGCGAAGAAAATTACAGTATTAACAGGCGCTGGTGCAAGTACGGAAAGTGGTATTCCAGATTTTCGTTCAGCAAATGGATTGTATGCTGATGCGAATGTGGAGATGTACTTATCAAGAGGGTACTATAACCGAAGTCCGAAAGAATTTTGGAAGCATTATAAAGAAATCTTTCAAATTAATACGTTCCATCAATATAAACCAAATCGTGGCCATCGCTTTTTAGCTGAGCTAGAAGAACAAGGGAAAGATATTACGATTTTAACGCAAAATATTGACGGTTTACATCAATTAGGTGGCAGTAAGCACGTCATTGATTTACATGGAACACTTCAAACAGCACATTGTCCAAAATGTAAATCAGGCTATGATTTACAGTATATGATTGATCATGAAGTACCGCGCTGTCAGAAGTGTAATTTCATTTTAAATCCAGACGTTGTTTTATACGGAGATACACTGCCGCAATATCAAAATGCGATGAAACGTTTATATGAAACAGATGTACTTCTCGTTATGGGAACGTCATTAAAAGTACAACCTGTCGCTTCATTCCCGGAAATCGCAAAGAGGGAAGTAGGAGCAACAACTATTTTAGTAAATGAAGAGTTAACAGAACAGGAATATAACTTTGATTATGTTTTTCAAAATAAAATTGGTGAATTTGTTGAAGGATTATCTTCAATGAAATAAGTTATCGAAAAAACTGAGGTATCCGCCTCAGTTTTTTATTTGAGTAATCACTGTTTTAAGCCATATGAAAACATTTTGATAATGTAGTAACCACATCTCTATAATTTATAAAAATCAATTTGCCCCATTTTTCTTTTAGAATAATATTCATGTTATTGTGCATTAAGGGAATGGTAATAAATAGGATAATTAATTAAAAAACTGAAAATTAAATCTTTTATTTCTTTTGTAATTAATATAAAATTCTATATATATCATATAAATAAATTTGATACATAATGATTTTGCGTAGAAATGTTAATAGAATGAAGCGAGGGAGCGAAATGAGACAGAAAAAGGAGCAGAAGAAACAATCGAAAAAGAAAAAGACTCATATTCCTTTTCGGTTAAATGTACTATTTTTTATTGTCTTTCTTTTATTTTCAGCTATTATAATTCAATTAGGTAAAGTACAAATCATTGATGGAGAAACGTATAGAAATGAAGTAAACAAAAAGGAAGATGTAACGGTAAGCACTCCCGTTCCTAGAGGGAAAATGTTTGATCGGCAAGGTCACGTTATTGTAAATAATAAACCATTGCGAACCGTTACATATACGAAAATGAGAGGAGTAGACTCGAAAGAAGTTTTACAAGTAGCAAGAGATTTAGCCAAGCTGATTGAAATGTCGCAAGAGGACATGGATAAGTTAACAGAGACAGATAAGAAAGATTTTTGGATGCAGTTAAATGAAAAGCGGGCAGCAGCGAAAGTAACGAAAGAAGATGAGAGTAAATTTAGAAAGCAAGAAATAGAAGGAAAAGAATTAGATAAAAAAGTAGAAGAACTGCGCCGGGAAAGAATTACACAAGAAGAATTAAATGAGCTTTCAAAGGAAGATATAGAAGTATTAGTAATTAAAAGCAAAATGAATGCGGGATATAAAATGACACCGCAAATCGTTAAAAAAGATGTAAGTCAAAATGAATATGCTGTCGTTAGTGAAAGATTGGCAAGTTTACCGGGGGTAGATACGACAGTAGATTGGGAACGAGAATACCCAAATGATAAAATACTGCGCTCTATACTAGGTAGCGTTTCTAATGAAAATGAAGGGTTGCCAAGAGAACAATTAGATTATTATTTAGTTCGTGATTATAATCGAAACGATCGTATTGGTAAAAGTTACATTGAAAAACAATACGAAGATGCACTACATGGAACGAAAGAACAGTCTAAAAATATTATGGATAAAGCAGGGAAAATTGTTCGAACAGAAAAAGTGACCGAAGGAAAAAGTGGAAATAACTTAATGTTAACAGTCGATATGGATTTACAGAAAAAAGTAGAGGGAAGCCTTGAAAAGAATTTACGAGCTTTTCATGCTGCAGAGCCGATGATGGATCGTGCGTTCGTAGTAATGATGAATCCGAAAAACGGTCAAATTTTATCAATGGCAGGAAAGAAAATTGTAAATAAAGATGGCGGTATGCAAATAGAAGATTATGCATTAGGAACGATGACAAGTTCTTATGAGTTAGGATCAACTGTAAAAGGTGCTACTTTATTAGCTGGATATCAAACAGAAGCGATTAAGCCATATACACATTTCTTTGATGCACCAATGTATTTTAAAGGAAGTTCTAAGCCGAAGAAATCGTGGAAAGAATTTGGGGATATTGATGATTTAAGAGCTTTACAAGTTTCATCAAACGTTTATATGTTTAATACAGCTTTAAAAATGGCAGGCATTAATTATGTCCCAAATAATCCATTAGATATTAAACAAGAAACATTTAATAAAATGCGCTACTATTTTAGACAATTTGGCCTAGGTGTGTCGACTGGTATTGATCTGCCAAATGAAGCAATCGGTCAAGTAGGTAGAACTGATAACATACCCGGATTTTTACTTGATTACGCGATTGGACAGTATGATACATACACGCCGCTTCAGCTTGCTCAATATATTTCCACAATTGCAAATGGCGGTTACCGAATGAAACCACAAATTGTACAAGAAGTTAGAGAGCAACCGAATAGACCAGAGGATGTAGGAAAAGTCGTTCGGTCGATTGAACCAGTTGTATTAAATCGAGTGGATATGGACACTTCGTACATTAATCATGTAAAAGAAGGGTTTAGAAGAGTTTTTCAAGAAGCTGACGGAACAGGTACCGGAACGTTTAAAGGTTTACCATATAAACCAGCGGGAAAAACAGGAACAGCTGAGACAGTATATGGTGGAGAAAGTGATATTGGAAGAGATGAGAATAACAACCGAAAAAAATGTTATAATTTAACTCTTGCCGGTTATGCACCATATGATGCTGATCCGGAAGTAGCTTTTTCAGTTGTTGTACCATGGGTGAATGATGATAAATCAGGAATTAATTCTGCGATTGGTAAAGAGATTTTGGATGCGTATTTTGAATTAAAAACAAATAGATCAAATACAAATTCAATTCCAGTAGAACAACCGAACAAGGCACAGTAAAAATAGTATCACTGCATGGAAACATATTGTGCAGTGATATATTTTTTGAGTTAAAAAGCGCTTTATAAGGTGGGAATGGATATGAAAAAGGAAATTAAGAGAGGCTGGGGAAAGTACATACTATTTATATTGGTGATGGTAATAGGCTACCATTCTTTTACTTTATGTAAAGTGGAAGGGGAATCGATGCAGCCGACTTTATATGAAGCAGATTACGTATTTGTAAATAAAGCAGTAGTACGTCTTTCTAATTTACAACGCGGAGAAATTGTTATTATAAAGGAAGCGGATGAATCGAAATATTATGTGAAACGTGTAATAGGGCTTCCGGGTGATGTAATTAACATAACGAACGGAAAGGTATATGTGAACGATAAAAAGCAAGAAGAACCATATACGAACAAAGATTTATTTAACAACACACAAGTGTTTTATAACTTTCAAAAGACAAAAATTCCGCCAAATAAGTTATTTGTAATGGGAGATAACCGCGAAGTAAGTAGAGATAGTCGAAATGGCTTAGGATATATTGAAGAAGATAACATAATTGGCAAGGTGGAATTCGTATATTATCCTTTTTCAAAAATGAAAATGATAGAATAAGTGGGGGAGAAGCAAAACCCCACTTATTAAAGTTTCACTTTATTTTCTTTAAAAAACCTTTTGGATTAAATGATATGAAAAATTTATGTTTAGACTCGTCGATTATGAAGTTATTATTTTTAGTTAAAAACTCATCCACAGCCTCCATCGGACCAGGACCCCAATCGGGAAGAAGCGGATTTCCATTAATGGAGGTATCTTCTACAATCATATAACTGCCAGTAGTGACGATAGATTTATATAGTAATAGTTCTTTGGATACATGCTCTTTACTATGATCAGAATCTAAAATAACTAAAACCACATCATCAGGTTTGCGCATGCTTACTATTGTTTGGACGGCCTGCACAGAAACAGAAGAGGCTGTTAAATACGTAATCCGATTATGTGATGGCCGATTTGGCTGCGGAGTTATATCGATAGTAAGTACGTGACCTTTTCCAATTAAATCTAACATAGAAGCTAAATACAGTGCACTACCACCGTGAAAAGTCCCGCATTCAATAATTAAATCGGGCTTTAATTCATAAATAATTTCTTGATACAAAAAGAGGTCAGAGGGAAGTTTACAGATTGGAACTCCGAACCAGTGTGTATCGTTTAACCACACGAGGCTGTTGTAATATTGGTTTAGAAATTCATTGCTTATATTATCGATTTTAAATTCTCCTTTCTAAAAAGGATTCTCTCGTTTGACGTAAAGTGTTTACGCATGAAAGTTGTACTATATATTATGTAGTAAGGAATTGTAAGGCGAGTGTTTTTACTTGAAAATAAGCCAAATAACTCATGTGGAAAATGAAAGGAAATGATTGTATGTACAAATACACAATTTGTTTTATTAGAAAAAGCGATAAAATACTGCTATTAAATAGAAATAAAAAGCCGAATATGGGGATGTGGAATGGTGTTGGAGGAAAAATAGAAGATAATGAAACGCCATACGAAGGAATAATTAGAGAAACGTTTGAGGAAACGGGTATAGAACTTTCAAGTGTAATGTATAAAGGGACTGTTGGTTTTAAAGGTAAAGATGAGCCCCAGGCTAGTGAAGGAATGTATGTGTTCGTTGCTGATTTGCCAGATGGAATGCAAATGAATACACCATTTCGTACGGCTGAAGGATTATTAGAATGGAAAGAAATTGATTGGATATTAGATGGTGATAATAGAGGTGTTGTTAGCAATTTACCAAAATACTTACCGACAGTATTAACAGAAGAAAATAAGTTAAAACATATATTCACGTATGATAACCGGAATATTATTCATTACACAACTGCATGTTTGACAGAAGATGATGCGAATAAGCGATATGAAAAACAACTCATTTCTCAATAGAAGAGGATAGTGAAAAAGCACGTTTTTGCTCTCATTATATATGCGAGGTGATTATATGTTTCAGAAATACAATTCATTGGTCAGAATTGTAATATATATGATATAACTTTTCTTATGGTGAAAGAGTAGAGAATATACGTAAACGGAACAAAAAGGAGGTGGCTTTGCCACCTCTTTTTGTTAGCTACGAATCGCCTTAATTATAAATCGATGTTGATTCACATCTAAATATCCTTTTTGCAAAATAATCTCATGTATACGATATAACTCCTCAAAGTACTTTTCGACAGTAAAATCAGGAATTTGCCACGGAATTGCTTTTAAATAATAGATGATAGCGCCAATATCATAAAAACGTTGGAAAGGGAATTCTTCTTTTGCTGCTAAAATAGTAAATCCATTTTGGTTTAACTCACTGCATGCAGTTTCGAGAGACCAATTTGCAAACTCACTATTTAGAGGCGTACCCAATTGTTCATTAAGTTCAACGCAATCAAGACCGCCAACTTGTTGTGTAAGAAATGTTCCATTAGGAGAAAGTATTCTATTTACCTCAGAAGCAGAATAGGATTCATGTTGATTCAGAATGAAATCAAACTGTTCATTTTGAAATGGTAAAGCAGTATCATCACTTACTGCCACAACTGTAACCCCTAAAGGTTCTAATTTCTTCTGAGCAATTGGCACGTTTGGAGCGTAGCCCTCAGTAGCGAATGTAGTTGACGGGAACGGTTGTAACATAGATAAAAACTCTCCGCCACCAGTACCCATATCGAGCATTGATTCTGCACGTTGCATAAGCTGAAAAGCAGTACTGCCGTACGACCACGATAATGGCTCGCTCTTCATTCGACCCGTTTCTGAAATGAAAGAAAAATCCCAGCCACTAAAGTTTGTATTTGCACTTTCTAATAAAGTTAAAAATAATGGATCACGTTTCATAAATTTGTCCTCCTATTTTTTAATGGATAATATGATGAGAAAAGAAAAAGGGAGGACCTCTTATTAAAATGAAGCAGTTTTATGTTTCATGTTCGAATAGATTCATATAAATTCGCTCCTTGTGAGAATGGTTATTTATATATTCGGGATAAATAAGTGGAAATCCTTTGATCAAGAGCTAGGGAATTTAGTAGATATGACTAAGGAAGTTCTAAATCGCTTGGAAAGCATGATAAGTGATAAAAATATATTAATTGGAATGCACCGAGAGAAATAATCGTTATTCACGAAAAAATATAGATGGAGGAAGCTTTGTTAAACCTGTTGAAGAATGCAATAGAACATTCTAAACCAGGTGGTAACATAATGATTTAGGTCAAAAATTCTCCAATCTATATCGAACTAGTGATCCAAGATTTTGGAGAGGGAATTTTAGCTGAAGAATTACCTCATATTTTTGAACGATTCTATAAATCAAGTAGTTCTAAAAAGCTTGGCTCGAATGGAATTGGGTTGGCACTTGTCAAAGCTATTATTTAGGCTAACTAACATATTGTATGTTTCAGTATCTATTTTATAAAAAAGAAAATAGATGTAACGGTCCTCCTTTTAATAAAAAAATCCTATAAAAATATAGTGCTCTTAAAAAATTTTGTTACAAATTTGTTTTGTTTGACTTTAAAAAAGGAAAGTAATATTTATTTGTAGAAAATTTTTAAGGATAAAAATAGGATGAATATCCATGGTAAGAAAAAGGGGGCACTTAAATGTTAACAAATGATTTAGATTTTCGATTAGAACCACGTTTAAAAGAACTGTATGAACAACATAAAATAAGAGCGCAGAAGATAGACTGGGCTTATCATGAGTTTTTACCATGGGATAAGGGAATGGACTTTAAAAGAGTTCCTTGGGATGAAAGTCAAGTTACTCTCCCTTCTGGTGTAATTACGGCCATTGAAACAGCTTTATTAACAGAAGTGAATTTACCATGGTTTACAACGTATTTATCTGCGACTTTTAAAGGTTCCCTTTCTGTTATTACAGACTTTATTCATACTTGGACCTCAGAAGAGGATCAACATTCGAATTTATTAGAGACATATTTACTACTCACTCGAAGTGTAAACCCTAAACGTATACATGAATTAAGAAAATCAGTCGTTGAGTGTGGATTTGAGCCTGATTTTCATACACCAATCGAAGCCATGACATATACGACGCTACAAGAACTTGCAACAATGGTGTTTTACAATAATGTAGCTAAGGTGGCAAGTAAGCATGATCCAGATCTTGCTACATTATTACGCCGTCTTGCAAAAGATGAAACACTTCATTATGCGTTTTATCGAGACGTTATTCGAACACATTTAGAATTGGAACCAAATTATTGCTACCATATTGCCAATGTGATTAGGAATTTTAAAATGCCAGGTGCCGTCATGCCTGATTTTGAAAATAGAATGGCTGTGATTGCAAAAGAAGCAAACTATGGCCCACTACAATATTTTGATCAAGTACTTGATGTAGTGGTTGAGTATTGGGGGTTAAAAGATTTACGACCAATTGCCCCTCTAGCAGAAAAAGCAAGAATTGAGATTTTGGAGTATCATATAAGATTGAAAAAAATACGGGATCGATTTGGCCGTTTTCAAGGGGAAATTGATCTACGTTAATGGGTGGAGATTTCAGGATATACGCGTATGGATTCCCTTTTCTTTTATTGGAAATCTCGAACGCTCTTTGGTATTTTACGGCTGTTTTACTTGATTTAACTTTTGAAGAAAAAAGTAATTGACACCTAAAATAAACTTGTGATATTATTAAATATTTGATAAAAAATAACATATGTGTTAAGCTTGAAAAGGTTACCACATATGGAGGTGGATTATATGTTTCAAATTGGCGATAACATTGTTTATCCAATGCACGGAGCAGGTATAATTGAAGCCATAGAAGAAAAAGAATTCTCAGGGGAAAAACAACAGTATTATGTCATCAAAATGTCAATCAGTAATATGCAAGTCATGATTCCTACGGGTAAAATATTGAATTCGAATATACGCCCAGTTACTGATATACTTGCATTAAAACACATTATACACATTTTTCAGCATGAAGAATCATGTAAATTACTGCCGTGGAAACAAAGGCATAAAGTGAACACGGACAAAATAAAAACGGGTGAAATACAAGAAGGTGCTGAAGTTGTACGCGATTTAATGCGTATGAAGAAAGAAAAAACACTGAATACAAGTGAAAAAAAATTGTTGGATGATGCATATAAGTTTTTGGTCAGTGAACTAGAATTAATTAAAGGAATCACTGAAAATCAAATAAAAAGTTTCTGTTAAGGTTTATTATAGATAATGTATTATATCTCCCGAAAACATCCTGAATTTTTCGAGAATATGATGAGTATTAAAAGTAAATCATTTCAAAGACATTCAATTTCTTCAACTCACTTTTAGAGTAGGAACCTCTTTTGTTATTACTTCAATCTAATCCATTTTTATTTTTAAATTTATTTTACGAACATTCGAAGTTTCATTAAATAACTCGATTAAATAGTCACTTGATTTTTGCAATCCTGATTCACACTGGCACGGACAAGGAGCCGTAAGGATGAAAGAGAGGTAGGGCTTTCATTGTTTTAGGTAATATACTATCTAAGTCATTATTTCTAGAAGAAAAAACAATCAATCTCACCGCCAGCTTTAAGAGTTCCTTACATCTACTGAGACAGTGAATAGTAATTGTTTATCTTCTTTACGTAAAATTGATAAACGAACTGGTAACACCATATGGTAAACTACAAAAAATGGTTTCCAGACCAAGAAACCATTTTTTATTTTATTTACATAACAATAGTAAATTAAGCAGTAAGAAGGAGTCCGCACATGAAAAAAATGTTAACAAAAGAATTAAGTAATGAATTAAAGAAGCGAGAAGGGATTATTTCTATTACAGTTGAGCCTTATGAAAAAATCGAAGTTGGTGGAATTCGTGTAGATGGACCAGCTATTATTCTAATTAATCAAGAATAGGTAAAAATAGTTGCATGCAAGGAGAAAAGGATCAGCCTTTAAGAAAAGGGGGATCCTTTTTGCTTGCTGCAGCTAATATGGGATATACATAACTTTTATCTGATGTGTTGGGGTTAAAAGGAAGGAGAGGATGGAGATTATCATGGTGGAAAGCTTAATATTGGTAGGATTTCTTTTTACGTTATATAA
>NZ_QPEL01000134.1:0-15846 GCF_008368965.1 Bacillus sp. AY2-1
AATCTATACAACATTTCAATATATGAACTATAAACTAAAGTCCATTTTTCTATTATTTAGATTACTATTATTTTTCATCACAGTCATAAAATGAAACCTCAATCAGCGGAGTTCTTTATGTAAACGAAGGAATAGACCCCCTTTTAAAAGGGGAATCTGTTTCCAAACGTTATTATTAATATTTACCGTAAAATGAATTAGCCTTCATTCGTCCATCATTTGTCATAATCATTTCTTCCAAAATCTTTTGCTTATCCCGAATATGCTGTGCTGCCTTAATAATGAACGGGCTTACTTCTGCTGCAACTTGCGTACGCGTTTCTTCATCCAATGTCATCATCCAGCGATTTAACATCTCACTCTTCTCAGCAAACTCTCTGTCTGACACTTGCAATTCACCGATTTCATTAAAACAGCTGACAAACGTCCGATAAATATCATTGTTCATTTTCAAGTGCTCCGCGGTAACCGTCTATTAAATCTTGTAACACTTTCACAATTGCATCAATATCTTTCGCTTCACGCGTTACTTTCATCGTTTGAATTTGAATGCTAATCCAATCGTATAAACCATATAAGCTATCATATAAATCTTTCGTAATTTCAGGATTCAATTGAAGTTTTAATTCTTCAAAAATACGTTCTAACTTTTCAAGAAGTACGTCCCCTTCTTGTAAGTTAAAAGTATGTAAAAGTTCTTCTAAATTACGAAACTCTACAATACACCTTTCATAAATAAAAATTGTATTTTTAATCGGATTACTCGTCATAATATCATTTTGCATATAACGTTGCCATGCTTGCATATGATCACTTCCTCAACTTTCATTAATCATCACTTTTTTGTTTTGTCATTGCTTTAATTGTTTTTAGTTGGCTATCAAGCGCCGCCAATGTACTTTCTAGCTTTTGATACTTCTTCACAATTTCATCTTGCTTTTGCAAGTTTTGCGTCTCAATATCTTTAATCTTTTTATCTAAATCACTTACACGTGAATCAATGTTTTTAACTCTCTCGCCCACTACGCCTTTATCACCGAATAGTTTATCAAGCGGTTCTTCCATCATTTTTCCTAAACCGTTAGAACTAAAGAAAAATTGCTTCGCTGCATCTGGCTTCTCTTTTAATGCTTTCGTTAACTTTTCGTCATCAATTTCCATCGTTCCATCTTGCTTTAATTGAATACCAAATGTGAATAAATAATTACCATCTTGAGAAAATGTTACGACATTGTTCATCGCTTGACGTACACTTTGCATAATAGCTTGACCTTGGAAAGCTCCACCTTTTCCAGCAAAGATATCTACTGTAGAAACAGCTTTATTATAATCAGCTACCATTTTTTTAATAACATTCGATGCATCTGTTACGTTTGAGTCATTTACTGTAAATTTTAGGTCTATACCTTTTGTTTTGGGATCTGTTGTTGTACCAGCATCTGGCGCTCCTTCTACTTTCGGCTCAGTTACCTTTAACAACTCAATTTTTACACCAGGAAGAGCTTCAATTGTATTAGTAGAACTTTCATCTGTAATACCATTAATACTATATTTAGCATTTTGTGCTTCATTGATTGTATTGAGCGCTTTGCCATCCGCGTTAGCTAAACCAATATCTTGAAATAGCGTAGATGTGTTCGCCTCAAACTTAATCTGTCCATCTGTTCCCTCTTTTTTCGAGGTCATGAAAATTTTATTTCCAAGTGTATAAGCTGATACGCCATAATCTCCATCATTAATCTTATTAATTAAATCTTTATATGTCATATCTGTTGTTACTTTTAATTCTTTACCGCCTAGTTTTAATGTTTCATCTTTAGGAAGCTTTGCATTTATATCTTTAATTTCATTAGAAGCTATTTGATGACGTTGCGCGAGCTGTGTAATTGTCATATTAAAAGTTCCTGCAATTGCACCACCATCAGCTTTTACATTAATATAACCGTCTTGTGATGTTGTTACTTTTTTCTCATTCCCTTTAAAAGCCGCTAAGTTTTTAAAAGTTTGCGTGAAAGAGCTAAATTCTGATTTCAAACTTGTATATAATAATTTATCATTTGTAAGGTCGTTCTTTTCTTTCGTATACGGTGTCTTTTTCATATCTAACGCATTCATTTCTAATTCAACGAAGTGAGAAGTATCGATCATATTATTTCCAAGATTCCAAATCTGTTGTCTACCACCAATGCCTGTCATCGTTCCTGCCATATTTATCACTCCTTATTATTTACATATAATCTAAGATGCTCGTTTTACTCATCGTACTAACAGCTTTAAGCGTCGCTTCATACGTTGCATTTATATATGCTAAGTCAGAAATTGCGACCGCTAAATCAACATCCTCAATTTCTTTACGGTTTTCTTGAAGCGCTAAGTTTTGCTCGCTTAAAATTGTTTTAAACGTCTCCATTGTATTCATTGTTGAACCAACTTCAGTTGTACGGTTAATGATGCCATCTAAGTTTGTCTTATTTTCTCCTAATAACGGTTGTAACGCTTTTTGATCACCTTTTTGCATCGCTTCGCTCATCTGTTTTAACGTTTTTATAACCGGAGATAATAATGCTTCTCCGTTACGAAACGCTTTTAATTCATAACCGTCATTTAGTTGCCAATTCACATCATCTTTTCCACCTTGATATGTACCATCTTCTGTAAATGGTTGCTTCTCCGCACTATCACCACCGAAAATATAACGGCCTTGCTCTTTCGTATTCGCTAAATATACAACTTGTTTTAAAATTTGATCAATCTCTGCACCGATGGCTTTCAATTCTTTTTCACCATTTGGCTCATTTAATGCCTGTACCGTTAATTGATCTGCTCTCGTTAAAGATTTAAAAATACCTTGTAAAGTATTTTCAGTTTGTGTTAATACATTTTTTGAGTCAGCTAAATCTTTTTGCATTTGTTCAATATTCGCCAATGAATGTTGAATCGCAAATGATTTACTCGCTGCAAGTGGATCTTCACTCATAAGAAGGTTTTTCTTCCCTGAAGTTACTTGGTTTCTATGGTATTGTTGTTGCACATTCAAATCCATTAACTGATTCTTTGCCCAGTTTGCATTTTGAAATGTAGATACTCTCATTTCTATCTCCTCCTTATATATTTCCAATCAATTATTATCACTTATCGAATAATCGAAAATAGACTATCAAACACTTCATTCATCGTAGTAATAGCTTTAGAGTTTGCGACAAAATATTTTTGGAAGGCCATTAAATTTACCATTTCCTCTTCCATATTTACACCTTCAACGCTCATTTTTTCTTGTTGAATACCTTCTAGTAAGTCGCCATGAATTTTTTGATAACCATTTACTGCACTTTTATCAGATGCAACACGAACTATAAATTGATCTAATGCTTGTTTATAAGAAAGACCTTCTTTATAATCGTCTTCTGTAACTGCTGCTAGTTTATTTGCTGTTTCAGCAGATATTTTCATTTTCGAAATATCTTTTTGGAATTCTGGATTTAACTTCATATCTTTCGCATGATCTCCAACGAAGAAATCTTTTCCCATCACTGTATTCACTTGATTTTTCATCGAACTCATTAAGTCTTCAAGATTTTTTTTATACTCAACAATCTTCGCTTTCGTATCAATCGCTGATTTTATCGCCCCGCTAGTTACGGAGATTTCTGAACCGTAAATCTCAACTGACATTGGGTCTTTTTCTTTATTTAATTGAAGTGGATATGTATCTTGTCCATTTACTGTTAAAACACCATTCATTCTAACACTCGCGATATTAGGATTCATAGATTCATAAGATACTTCTATATTTGCATACTTAGACATCTCTGTAACGATACGATCTCGTTCGTCTAAAAGTTGATTCGGCACTTGTGTACCTGCTTGTCCAATTTTATGATTCGCTTCTGCTAAACTAGCAGCAAGACGATTAAATTCATTAACATGCGCTTCAATATCTTCTGCCGTCTGTGCTTCCACTGTATCTAAGTTTTTCGCAAGACGATTCACTTGACTTGTGAACTTCCCAGTTTCAGAAATTAATGTATCGTAGTAGTTTGGTTGTTCTGGATTTTTTGCCACTTCACGAAAGGCATTAAAGAAACCGTCCATTAAACTAGATAATGAATTCTTTCCTGTCGTTCCAACCATAGACTCTACACGTGATAAAGTCGAATTCATGTAGTTATAGTAAGAGAGCTGAGATAATTGATCATTAAACTGCTTCGTCTTTACCTCATCAGTAATACGGTCAACACCTAGCGTTTGTACACCGTAACCAATTCTCTGTTCTGGCGTATGACCATTACTTGCTCCAACAGATCCGTAATTCACCATTTGACGCACATAACCCGGTGTATGAATGTTAGATAAGTTTTGTTTCGTTGTTTGTAATCCCATTTGAGCCGCTAGCATCCCTGATAGCGGTGTATTATAATCAGATAATCTCATAAAGCTTCACTTCTCCTTTACAATAGTTCATTCATAAAGATTTGCGAATTATTGTTTCGCTCTAAATTATATTCAGAAACAGAATCCACAATACTTTCTGTAGTTTTTAATAGTACGTTTAAGTAATATTGATTTTTCAAAAGAATCATTTTTACATTCTCTTCTAATTCAGTTACGTTTTTTTGTAATTCTTCCATTTTTTCAATTTCTTCTTGAGAAAAATACGAAAATAATGCACTTACACGAGATGCTTCAACATCCTTTTCTTTACAAAACTGAACAACCATTTCTTCGAATGAGCTAGATAGTCCTTTTAAACCATCAATGTACTGCAATTGTTCTACTTGTAACTTTTGAACTGCATTTATATCTTTATTTTTTAAATTCTCATATATTTGCTCTCCAAGCGCTTGAATATTTTCATACGCCTTTTGTATAATAACGAGCTTTTCATATAATTGTATGTACATATAGCTTCCTTCCTTTTACAAGACTAAATTCACAATTAAACCATGGATTTCTCCAATTTGATTTAACATTTCTAAATGTCCTGTTTTCGTATTAATTAAATTCATAACATCTTCTAATTCATTCAATCCCATTTCTGCCTGTTTCACAATCGTCATTTTCTGTGAATATCCGTAACGCGGGTGACGAGACATGACATCTTTATACTGCAATACATTATCAACGTAAAAATTCAAAAATGATTTTACTGTATTTTTGTATTCCATTACATTATCAAGCGTTAATTCCATTTCAATTTTTTCTTTAATTTCTCCAATATTATCGACAAACGCTTCCATTTGTTCTAGTAATTTATCTTTTTTCGGATCTGCATGCAAATTATCCGAAAATGCAAGTCCTGTCCTGACATTTGCATCTTTCGGCATTTGAGTAGCAGGCGGTATATGCGATAAAATTGGATTATGCGAGATAGAACGTAGCATATATATCACCTATTTATTTTTTTATTTCTTCCTAAACTTAATCGTAAAATCCAGTTATTTATAATTATACTCTGAACAGTAATATTTTGCAGTTATTTTTTATAAAAGATATGTTACAATTTAGCATGAGGTGGCACAATTCTATGAATATTTTCCTTTGTGGTTCAAATCAATTAACAGCATTAGATCAAGAAGAAATTAAAAAATTTTTAACTGACTATGCTCACAAACATAAAATTTACATATTATGTTATAAATCTATTGAAAATGAGGTTCTTCGTTTTTTCGTTGAGAATGAAAGACTCGCTCAAAATTTATGCCTTTACACGCTGCAACCATTGCAAGCAATAACAGATGAATTTCAAGAAGTCGTTGATTACTTAAAAAAACACGGAGCCGAATATGTTGCTTTCGATCATCCTTCTGACTCCATTTACCGATCAGATTATATGTTTTTTGTTAAACAAATTATTGAAGACACTGATCTAGTTCTCTGTTTTTATAATGGGGACAAACATACATCTGTCATCCCTGTCGATGTTGCAAAAGAAGCAGGTATTGATGCTGTCATTTATGATTTACCAGGATTACATGAAAAGCAAATGAAAAAAAGCTTTGAACAAAAAATTCGTATGATGTAAAGGGGGCGGCACAATATCATTATTGTGCCCATTGTAAATATGATAATTGAACAAGATTATGATCATTTTATCGCGAGTTTTAAACAACAATTCAATATGGATATCGCTTCGTATAAGCAAGATAGAATGCGCCGTAGAATCGATGCTTTCATTTCGAGAAAAGGCTTTGAAAACTACACTAATTTTTTAAACAAATTACGTGCTGATCAAAATTTATTTTTAAATTTTATTGACTATATTACAATTAACGTTTCAGAGTTTTTTAGAAATAAAGAACGATGGCAAACTTTAGAGTCGAAAGCACTACCTAAATTACTCGAACAAAATAGCGGAAAATTAAAGGTATGGAGTGCCGCTTGCGCTGCTGGTGAAGAACCGTATACACTTTCTTTAATTTTATCAAAGCATCTAGCTCCATTTCGTTTTGAAATTCAAGCAACAGATCTTGATTTTCATATTTTAGAAACTGCAAAACGCGGTCAATATACAGAACGTTCGTTAAAGGAATTACCTAATGATTTGAAAGAACGTCATTTCACAAAAGAGAATGATCTATATTCATTGCATCAAAACATTAAACAAAACGTCTCGTTTAAACAACATGACCTTTTAATGCAGTCGTTCGATACAAATTATGATTTGATTATTTGTCGCAACGTAATGATATATTTCACAGAAGAAGCAAGAGTAAAACTTTACGAAAAATTTAGTCGTTCTTTACGAAAAGGCGGTGTACTATTTGTTGGTAGTACGGAACAAATTTTAACACCCGAGCGTTACAATCTTCAGCGATTTGATACATTCTTCTACGAAAAAATATAAAAAAGGTCGTCACAATGGAGTGACGACCTTTTTACATAACTCGAATTAAAATAATACCGACAATCCATATGAAGAGAAAAAGAAACGTCATAGACCATTTATGTTCTTGCATCGTTTGTTTCAATGCCTGTGATAATTGTGTCATGTTCATTTCCGCAAGCGCTCTCCATACACTTACATCCCGATCTTTAGCAATGCGGTCTGTAACGCTAATTAAAATTGTTTCGTTAGACAATTTCGTTATATAAGCAGTAATAACCGTTACCATCAAATTTATATTTCCTTCTGAAGAATCACTTTCCACTCTAGAAATAAGTGCGCTCACATCTAGTAACGGAATATGTACTTTTCTACCAAATGATAGTTGTACTTCAGCGAAATCATATGTTCCATCTAACAAAGGAAGGTCTTTTATATGCGCCTGCTTAACAAGCCCTTGTAGGCTTCTAATTACTTGTTCAAATATTTTTTCTGTTTGCTTACCTTCTCCAGATAACGTATGTAGCTTTTTAAAAAGTTGTAACACTGTATCCATCTCTTTAGAAAGCATTTCCTTCATAATCTTTCCATCACTTAAACTTGCAAGTAAAATACCTATTTCATTATTTTTCGAAATAATTTTAGACTGTCCAGTAAACACTAAATTGCTACGCTTTCGTTCTTTCTGGATTTCATGCTCCGAAATAGCTGCAGGCTGTTTTAATGGTTGTAGCGTCTTATCTTCAATTGTCGTACGTTTAATCTCCATTTAAGCGCCTCCACTACTATGAAATAATTAGCCCCATTCTTTATTACTCTTTAAAACTAAAAACAGTACGAATAAACCTGACATGATAGTAAACACATCCGAAGCTTGTACTCCCTGTTCACCTTTTTCTTCTTTCTTGTCTTTTGATTCTTCTTTTTGTTCTTTCTTTTTAGAGGCAACTTGTTTGTTATTTTTCTCTTTTTGGTCCTTCGCCTTATGTACTTCCTTGTTGTCTTCGAACGGCTCTTTTATGACGTAAGTAAATTCCTCTTTCTCTTTCAACGGTTCTTTTATAAACTTATTTACTTTCTCATCTTGCTTCGGAATTTGAACAACTGGTAATTTTTCTTCTGGAAGCGGGTTTTTGACTTTCAAATCCTCTTGCTTCTCATTTTCTTTCTTATCTTCTAATTCATTTTCTAGTTTATTATCTAATTTATCTTCTTTCTCTTTCTCTTCTATCTTTTTGTCATCTTCGTTTTTTGGCGCCAAAATAGAAATGGTATATTCACTTTCCTCAACAAGTTTATTACCTGCTGCATCTATTATCTCTACATGTAATTCGTATGGCCCAGCTGGCAATTCTTCTGTTATTTCAAATACTTTTTGCCAATCCATATCATACTTGTTGTAGTCTAATAAAAACGAAAGCTCTTTATTTTCTTTCCCTTTTAATGTAACGCGCACTTCTTTTACAGCCGATTCTATATCTGACGCTTTTACTCGTATATGTATAGAATCTCCCTGTTTTCGTTCAACTAAGTTTTCTTTTACTTCATCAATAGTAACTTCCTGTAACTTTGGCAATTCTTTATCTATAGTAGGCGTTTCATTTTTAATACGAATGAGCGGGACTTTCAATTCATTTTTTATGAGGTCTTCTTTCTCATTCTCTTTGTAACTTTGAAAGAGCTGAAGATTCCAATCACCTTGCAAATCAAAATCCCCTGCTTTATAGTTAGCAACCCAGCTCTTCGTTTCTTCATCATACTCAAAAGATAGCATTCTTTCTTGCGCATATTGCTCGCCATTTTTTTGTAACTGCAATATACCTTTCATGCTTTGAATGTTTTTCCCATTTGGTTCTACAGCAATTCGCACTTCTTCGCCAACTTTAAGCTCCGGCTTATTTACTGTAACAATTCCTTGTTCCGTTTCTATCTTTCTTTCACCCAATTGTTTATTTACTGCTTCTTGTTGTTCTACTTCTTGTTGTTTTACTTCTTTTTGTTCTACTTCTTTTTGTTTCTCTTCATCTTGTTTCGTTTCCACTTGCTCTGACTTTTCTTCTTGTACATTCACTTCATTTATTTTTTGATCTGGCTCAATTTGTTCCTCAGCCTGACTTTGCAAGGGGAAGAACAAGCACACATGTATGCATAGCCAACTCATTAGAAAAAACTTTACGTTTTTCATCTACTAGTTCAAACTCCTATTTCAATGCCTTATAATGATTTCGTTACTTTTACTCCGAAAAATCCATCTACATTTACAAGTTCACCATACGCCACTAATACATCATTTACATAAATACGAATCGGTTCATCAATATCCTCATCTAGTACAACTGCTTCATTTTCTTGTAAACTTAATATATCTTGAATCGTTTTCACTGTACTTCCAAATACAAATTTCACGTTCATTTCTACATTTTGTAGAATGGACGTGTCCATATATACTGGCTCCATTTGTTTTACTTCTTTAAATTCAATAGGTTGCACAACTGGTTCTACAATTTTTTCTTCTTCAATTTCTTCTGTGGCAATCTCTTCTTCTTCCACCATTGGATACAGAAGTCGCCTTACCATTTCTTTCGCTTCAGAAATCGGCAAAATTTGATACATTTTCGATTGAAGCAGATCACCAATTTCAAGATTGAACGTAATTTGAACGAGTTCGTCCACTTCCATTGACTCTCCCAAATACTCCATTTCTTCTTTTAACGTTACAAATTTAACATTTGGCGGCGTCATGTCCATTTTTTCTTGAAACATTTCTGACATCGCCGTAGCAGCATGCCCCATCATTTGGTTCATAATCTCTTTAATACCGCTCAGTTCTAATTCAGTCAACTCTTTTTCCGGATCAACTTCCCCTGTTCCCATCATCATTAAATCTACCATTGTTAAGGCGACATCTTTTGTAAATACGAATACATTCTCATTCTTTAGCCCTTCAACAAAGTCGACATTTAAAATAACAAATGGTACTGGTACTCCATCATAATGCCGAACATTGATTGCTTCCACATTTGGTGTACTAATTGTAACTGGCTGATTTAAAAGCGTTGACAATACTGTTGAAGCGGAACCAATTGAAATATTTGCAATTTCACCAAGCACATCTTTCTCTTCTTGTGTTAAATGCTCTTTTTCAACTTCTTCTACAATCTCAGTTTCCACTACTTCTGCTGTCTCGTCTTTTTCTTCTACTCCACCAGATAATTGCATTAATTTATTTACCATTTGTTTCGCATGCTCAACAGAAACAATTTGTACAAGTTTAGAGTTTACAAGATTATCTATCTTTAAATCAAACGACACTTTAACAATCGTATGATTTCCATCGATTTCAGAGATTTTCTCCATTTCTTCTGATAACTTTACAACTTTAATCGTCGGCGGAGACATATCTACTGTATCTTGGAAGAATTCCGACATAGATGTAGCTGCGAATCCCATCATTTGATTCATCGCTTCTTGTACAGCACTTAGCTCTAATTCACCAAGTTCTTTTCCGTCCTCCACCTCGCCTGTTCCCATCATCATTAAATCAGCAATAGACAATGCAACATCTTGCTTAAGGACAAGAAGGTTTTCCATATCTAATCCTTTTGTAAAGTGAATGTTTAATACAACATGTGGAACTTCGACATCTCTTGAATCATATAAATCTACCAACTCTATGCGAGGAGCAGTAATGCTTACTTGCCTATTTAAAATTGTTGATAATACAGTCGAAGCTGAACCAAATGATATATTTGCAATTTCGCCAAGAATATCGCATTCTTGAGGCGTTAAATGCTCATTTTCTTTTTCTAGCACAATCGTGCTCGTATCCCCTTTTGTGTGTTGCTCAGGCATTTTCCCTGCCTCCTCATTTCTGTTTTTCTATCAAATGATATAAACTCTCATTTGATTTTAGCAAACTTATTATATAAAACGTTAATATGTATTTATTGCCATTTTTAGAGTAGTAACGATTAGTCAAAAAGCTCCCCAATTGTATACAAGTGGGGAGCTTTCCTTCATTCCTATTATAAACCTTCTGGGTTTAAAATGAGGACCACTCGTCCATCACCGAGAATCGTCGCACCAGAGAAATAATTAGAACTCTCTGCAAAGAAGTCACCTAATGACTTTAAGACTATTTCTCTTTGACCGATAATTGTGTTTACAATAAGTCCATAGCTGCGATGTGTATTACGAACAATTAACACAGGAACCATTTGACCATCATATGACGCAAACGCCTCATCTACTGTTTTTTCACCAAATACAGTACTTAAATGTTTCACTTCAATAATTTGATTACGATAATTTAACACATCTTTTCCTTGTAAGGATTGGATGTCTTCTTTCTTAATTCGAATTGCTTCAACGATATTTCCAAGAGGTAAAGCATAACGCTTATCATTCGTTTGAATAAGCATAGATTGAATAATAGACAACGTTAACGGAAGTTCAATTCTAAATGTACTTCCCTTTCCTTCCTCAGAATCAATAATTAAATGTCCACCTAAACTATGAATCGTATGTTTTACAACATCTAATCCGACACCGCGTCCAGAAAGATCTGATACAACTTCAGCTGTACTAAATCCTGGTTGGAAAATAAGATCAAACACTTCACGATCTGTTAATCTATTCGCATCTGCTTCAGTTACAACGCCATTTTTAATCGCTTTTTCTAATACTTTCCCTTTATTAATACCGTTTCCATCATCCGTAATTTGAATAACGACATGATTTCCACTATGAAAAGCTTCTAATTTAATAGTACCTGTCTCATTTTTACCTGCATCACGTCGTTTTTCAACAGTTTCAACACCGTGATCGATTGCATTTCGAATTAAATGAACGAGCGGATCACCGATTTCATCAATAACAATTTTATCTACTTCAGTATCTTCACCTGTAATTTGTAAATCGATTTTTTTCCCTAAATCTTTCGCTAACATACGTACCATACGCGGGAAACGATTGAACACAGTTTCAATTGGCACCATACGCATATTTAATAGTACATTTTGAATATCTTTTGAAATATCGCCTAATCGATTTAAATGTTCAATTAGTTCCTTGTTTTGAATCGTTTGAGCCAATTCATCAATGCGCCCACGTTCAATTACACTTTCTTCAAACATATTCATTAATCTTTCAATTTTCTCTAATTGAACACGAATTGAACGATTCTCCACTTTAGCATTTTTCGTTTTTGTAGTACTTTTAGCTGGCTGATTCGTTGCCACTATCGGTGATTCTACCTGCGTAGCCACAGCTGGTTGTAGCGTTTCTTCTACTTGCACAACTTCTTGTGTAACGACTTTTTTAGAAGCTACTTCCCTCGATATAGGTTCTCCTTGCTTTACTTCCACTTTCTCAATTTCAGAAACATGAAGTACTACTTGTTTCAATTCTTCTATACTACAATCCGTATCCATAAATACTGTAAATTCAAATCCGAAAGCATCTGCTTCAATTTCTTCAATACTCGGAGCTGTTTTTTGTATATTCCCCACATTTTGTAATGCTTCAATACACATAATGGCACGTACTGCTTTTAAAATTGCTTGCTGTTCAACTGTTATATGCACTGCATGCGAAACTGCATCATCGTTGTCTATATGATTTTGCTCTATATGTTCCGTAGTAGTTTCTACATTACCGTTCAATAATGCTTCTAATTTCTGTTTAGTTGAGACTACATCAATATTGCCCATTCCACCTTGTTGCACATCTGCAACCATCTTCTCCAAATTATCAATGCACTCAAAAATCACATCAATAATATCCGCATTTACAACTATATTCCCATGACGAATTTCATCTAACACATTTTCCATCTTATGTGTTAAATCAGCCATCTCCGTAAATTCCATACTCGCAGACATACCTTTGAATGTATGAGCGGAGCGGAATATTTCTCCTACAACATCCATATCAGCAGGATTTTGCTCTAACACTAGCACATTTTCATTTAGCGACTGTAAATGTTCTTCTGACTCTTCAAAAAATATATTTAATAGATCTGTTTGCATTTTTATCCCCTACCTGTCTAACAAACATTTCATTTATGTATAACAATTTAGTGTTTTATAATGAGAAAAAAGGGGGCCACACGTCGATCCGCTATCACTGTTTTGATTCCTTGTGGCACCCCTTCTATATTAACTATTTGCTACTTTTGTTAAAGCTTCAATTACACGATCCGCTTGGAATGGCTTTACAATAAAGTCTTTTGCCCCGCCCTTAATTGCATCTAATACCATACCTTGTTGTCCCATTGCAGAACAAATAACAACCTTTGCACTTGAATCAATTTTAATAATTTCTTTTAATGCTTCAAGCCCATCCATTTCTGGCATAGTAATATCTAATGTTACAATATCAGGTTGAAGTTCTTTATACTTTTGAATTGCTTCTACCCCATTCTCTGCTTCGCCAATAACTTCAAATTCAGCATTACTTTTTAATAAGTTTTTAATCATCGTTCGCATAAACATCGCATCGTCTACTACTAAAATTTTATGTGCCATTCTTTTTAATTCTCTCCTTCTATGTATAAATATATCTTAATATTTCACCTTATCATTCTCACTCATTATACAAAATAAAATGATAAAATTTAATATTTTTTTAAAAGAATTTTCGTATTTTTATTATTTTATTATTAAAATAATAATATACTACTCTTTTATATAAATAACAACGCGACGGTTTTTTTCCCAGTTTTGCGGTGAATCATTTGGTACAATTGGCTTTGTGTCTGCATATCCTACCGCAGCTAGCCTTTTATCATCCACATTATACACTTCAATTAAATGGTGAATCATATTTGCCGCTCGTGCTGAAGATAACTCCCAATTTGAAGGGAATTTCTCGTTATGAATAGGTCTACTATCTGTATGTCCCTCTACAACAATTGGGTTAGGTACGGATTGAAAAAATCCAACTAATTGACTTATTATCCCTTTCGCTTCGGGCTTAACGTTTGCATCGCCTGTATCAAATATTAAATTATCTACTATAACGACGCTTACCCCTGTATCCTCTCGATATACATTCACTTGACTAATACCGTTATTATCTACATACGCTTTTAACTTCTTATATAATTCATCCATTCTCTTTTTTGAGATCATCTTTTCATCATTTTTTTCATGTGAAATATCCGGTATTGTATTTTCCATTACTTTTGCATCTACTTGCCCCGTATCACTAAACTTTTCAAGCATCTTTGACAATTTTACTGCATCTTGCTTTGATGTAGCAACTAGTAATACAAAGAAAGTTAATAATAACATTGTTAAATCTGTAAAAGTCGTCATCCAACGAGGCGATCCCTTTTGCGGTCCTTTACTCATCATACCACTCCTTGAAATATTAGGCTGCTCCTTTTACCTTTTTTACCTTTGTTTCGTATACGTATGTATCCAGTTTCAACTTTAATTTAGAAGGGATTTGTCCACGATACAATTCTGAAATTGCTTCTATTACAAACTTCTTCTCTGTATATAAATCTTCAATACCACGATATACTTTTTCCGCAAGAGGGATTGCAATCATATTCGCAAGTACGGACCCATATAATGTCGTTAACATCGCAACTGCCATCCCTGTACCAATTTGCGATGTATCTTGTAAGTTTTGGAGCATAATGATAAGACCGATTAACGTACCAATCATTCCCCAAGCTGGAGCAAAATCACCAATTTTATCTAATAATGCTGCTCCTTTTCTTAACTCATACACTTCCGTTTCAATATCTTTCAGTAACACTTCTTTTAATTCATCTTCATCGTAACCGCTTAACATTAATCGAATTCCTTTTTGAATAAAAGGATTGTCTACTTGCTCTCCATCAACCTCTAAAGAAAGCAAGCCGTGCTTTTTAGACTTTTTCGAAAAATCGACAAACAAATCCGTTAACTGTTCTAAATCTTCTTCTCTTCTATGTAAAACAGTAAAAATGCTTTTCGTATATTTTTTTATTTCTCCAAATCGATATGCCACAACAATTGTCGCTGTTGTTCCCCCTATGACAATTAAAATAGATGAAACATCTAAAAAGTTTTTAAAAGCTTTTATTCCACCGCCGCCAAGCATAATTGCCGCTATCACTATAATGAAACCTACTATAATGCCCACTGGGCTAGAAATATCAAACTTCCTTTTTCTTCTTTGTGGTCTAGCTAATACTTGATTTTTCTCTCCCATATTTCTGCCCTTTCCTTTCCATTTTTATATAACATTTTTTTATTTTAATAATACGTTTTCACATATAACATGTATTATACGCTTATCATCTGTTTATCGCAATATACTCATGAAATTGACACATTTCATTTCTATATTAGAATTATAGTATGGATAAATGAGGAGGATCACGATGGAACACAACATTTTACAAGTCATTGCATTAGCAGAAAAACTAAAATATGAAATGCGACATAGCTGGCTTTCTAACGGACGTCAAGAAAGTGTTGCCGAACATACATGGCGTATGTCTCTAATGGCTATTTTAGTTGAACCTTATTTGGATCAAAAAGTAAATATTGAGAAATTACTTAAGATGGTTATTATTCACGACCTAGTCGAAGCCGAAGCTGGTGATATCCCTGCTTTTGATACGATGAATAGTCACGAATTACAACTACAAAAACAAAAAAATGAACTAGAAGCTATTTTAAATATTAAACAAACATTAACAAGTTCTCTCGGTGAGGAATTATATGACTTATGGATGGAGTTTGAAGCGAAAGAAACGTACGAAGCAAAAGTTGCTAATGCACTCGATAAACTTGAGGTGAAAATCCAACATAACGAAGCTGATATTGATACGTGGTTACCAATTGAACATAAAATGACATTCCAAGTAGCAAAGCATACAAACTTTGATTCTTTCCTATCTAAATTACAAAAAATTATTGAACAAGATGGAGAAAAGAAGTTAATTGCTGCCGGTATTGATGTTGAGGCATGCAAGCAATAATGAAATAAGACACTCAACAAGAGTGTCTTATTTCATTATT
>NZ_QPEL01000135.1:0-12526 GCF_008368965.1 Bacillus sp. AY2-1
AATACTTGCTCTTTCATATCATTTATCCTCCCTTTTCATAAGTTATCTATATGTAATTTCTAAGAAATGTTTATTTCATAGTTTTTATGTTAACGTTACATTAAATTTGATAACGTAACGTTTGTAACATTAATGTAACATAACTATTGTTACGTTGCAATATAATAACGTGAAATTTATTACACTTTTTTTACGTTTTTTTATAATAATCCCCAAAAACCTTTATTTAATGCACTTTTCACTAAGCTCACGTTTGTAACATTCATGTAATATTACAGTCATAAAGTGAAATATAGTCATACTCCTCTCTATTTTTGTTACAAACAGTTTATTTAGTGACACTAAACCTATCTAATCTTTACTTACTTTTAATATGAGATAAAATACCGTCTTTCCAAGATAAGTTTATATGTTTCCTCTATATAACTATGTATAATAAAAACAAAGAGGTGGTCATTTTGAAATTAATCGCATTAGATATGGATGGTACACTACTATCATCTAATCTTGAAATCTCCAAAGAAAACCTACAAGCAATCCAAACTGCACAAGAAGCTGGTCATATTGTAATGATTTGTTCTGGTCGTGCGAAAGAGGATGCTTTAAAGCTATTGGAAGAATATAAATTATCTCTTCCAGTCGGAGCAAGCAATGGGGCCATTGTTTATGTGGATGGAAAAGTAATTAACTCGCGTTGTATACAAAACGACAAAGTGTACAAACTTGCAAAATTACTAGAATCTGAAAGTTTCCCATATAAGTTATATACAAATAAAGGAGTTTATTCTCCATATACATGGCAAGATCAAGTGATGCAAGCGTTCGAAGAAAATAAGCAGGCGCTCGATGTTACATTAGAGGAACTTGAACGAATTACAGAAAAGCAAAAGAAATCGAACTTAATTACTGATTTCAAAAAAATAGAAGATGTTGTAAATAACCAAGAACTAGAAATATCTAAATTCTTCATTTCAACATTTAATGCAGCGCATCGCGCACAGCTATTAAGCGTGTTACAAGAAGACGCTGATATTATGGTTACAGCATCAGCTCCTACTAACTTAGAAATTATGGATAAGAATGGACATAAAGGAAACGGGCTACAGCAGATGGCAGCTCATTTTAATATTCCTATTGAAGATACAGTTGCTATTGGTGATAATTTTAATGATGTACCAATGTTAGAAGTAGCAGGCTTATCTGTTGCAATGGGCAACGCTGAAGAAGATGTAAAAAAACTATGTGATGTTGTAACATTAACAAACAATGAACATGGTGTTGCTCACGCAATCGAGCAATTTGTATTGAAACAAACTTCATCTAGTAAATAAAAAAAGGACTCTTTCCATTTGAAAGAGTCTTTTTTTATACATGATGACAAGAAACAAAATGATCATCACCAACATTACGAAATTCTGGTATTGTTTTTTTACAAACATCTGTTGCAAACGGGCAACGTGTATGAAAACGACAACCTGAAGGTGGATTTGCTGGACTTGGAATATCCCCTTCTAGTATAATTCGCTCTCGCTTCACTGTTGGATCTGGTATTGGAACGGCTGATAACAATGCTTTTGTATACGGATGTAGCGGATTGGTAAATAACTCATCACGCGGCGCCGTCTCCACAATCGTACCTAAATACATAATTCCGATTTTCGTACATAAATGTTCTACTACACTCAAATCATGTGAAATGAATAAATAAGATAATCCCTTTTTCTCCTGTAACTCACTAAATAAATTAATAATTTGTGCTTGGATAGATACATCTAGTGCCGCCACAGGTTCATCAGCTACAATGAATTCTGGATTTAATACCATAGCTCTTGCTATTACGATACGTTGACGTTGTCCACCAGAAAACTCATGGGGATACCTGTCAATATGATAAGGAGCTAAGCCACATAACTCCAATACTTCAATTACCTTTTCACGAACATTTTCTTTCGTCGCTAATCCGTGGGCCAACATCGGCTCTCCAAGTGCTTCTCCAATTCTCATTCTCGGATTTAATGAGCTAAATGGATCTTGGAAAACGAGCTGCATATTAGGGCGATGTTTTCTCAATTCATCCTTGGATAAAGAATGAACATCTTTCCCTTTAAACTTCACTTCCCCCTCTGTTTTTTGAACGAGACGTAAAATTGTTTTTCCTATCGTTGTTTTTCCGCTCCCTGATTCGCCAACGAGACCAAACACTTCGCCTTTATTAATAGTAAAACTTACTCCATCAACTGCTTTTACATGTCCGATCGTTCTACTAAATATGCCACCTTTAATTGGAAAATATGTCTTTAGGTTTTTTACCTCTAATAATGGTTCACTCATTGCTCCGCACGCTCCTCATATAACCAGCAAGCTACTTTATGATTTTCATCATTTACATTTAGATTTGGGACTTCTTTTTCACATATTTCCATACAATGCTCACAACGCCCGCTAAAGTAGCAAAACTCATCCAAACCAACTAAATTAGGAACTTGCCCTGGAATAGAATATAGTTTATCTATTCGTTTTCCCATCACTGGTTTTGATTTCAACAAGCCTTTCGTATACGGGTGTTTCGGATTTTGGAATATCTCTAGTACTGGGGCTTCTTCAATAACTTTCCCGCCATACATAACAACAACGTAATCAGCCATTTCTGCTACAACGCCTAAATCATGTGTAATTAGTAAAATAGATGTTTTAAACTCTTCTTTTACTTGTCTTAATAAGTCTAATATTTGAGCTTGGATCGTAACATCAAGAGCCGTTGTCGGTTCATCAGCAATTAATAACTTAGGATTACAACTAAGCGCAACAGCAATCATAATACGTTGTAACATCCCGCCGCTCAATTCATGCGGATAAGAATGAACAATTTCATTAGCACGGGCTATGCCAACTTTACGAATTAACTCAATTGCTTTCTTATACGCTTCATTTTTACTAAGTAATTCATGCTCCCTTAGCGTTTCTACAATTTGCTCACCTACAGTGAAGACCGGATTTAGCGATGTCATCGGTTCTTGGAAAATCATCGCAATATCATTGCCTCGTAAACTACGAAGTTCTTTCTCTTTCATTCCTAAAAGACTTTTTCCTTCATATAAAATGTCTCCACCTACTACACTGCCAGATTCAGCAATAAGCCCCATAATAGATAAAGCCGTTACACTCTTCCCGCAACCTGATTCTCCTACTACACAAACCGTTTCACCTTCCCGAACAGCAAAGCTAACATGGTTTACAGCCTTCACTGTCCCTTCCTCCGTTTGAAAGTGTGTTTGTAAGTCTTTTAGCTCTACTACCGCCCTACTCATACCTTCTCACCTACCGTCTCATCTTTGGATCTAACGCATCACGAAGTGCATCACCAAGTAAATTAATTGATACAACCGTTATAAAGATTGCAAAACCAGGAGGAATCCATAACCACGGACGCTTTTGAAAATCAATTAATGAGTTAGCTGCGCTAATCATATTCCCCCATGATGGTGTAGGTGGGACGACGCCGAGACCTAAGTAGCTTAGCGCGGATTCTCCCAAAATAGAACCTGCAACACCTAATGTAGATACGACAATTAAAATGGGTAAAACATTAGGTATTAAGTGATATATAATTTTCCGGTAATCTTTTATTCCTAACACATCAGCAGCTTGCATAAATGCTTGCTCCCTAAGTGATAAAATTTGCCCTCTTACAAGGCGTGCAAGCCCTGGCCAACCTACTAAACTTAAAATAATCATAATGACATACAACCGATAATCAGACGGTACTTTCCACTCTGATAAAATCGCACCCATTATAATAAGTAACGGTAATCCTGGCATCGACATTAAAATATCTGCAAGCCGCATAATAATATTGTCCACAATACCACGATAAAAACCTGCAATCGCTCCTAATAAAGCTCCAAGTATAACTGATAAAACCATTGAAGCTAAACCAATGGTTAATGAAATACGTCCCGCTTGCATAAGCCTTGTTAAAATGTCTCTTCCTAATTGATCTGTACCAAGCCAATGAGAAAAACTAGGTGGTTTGTTAATGAGCGCAACTTGTATTTTTCCTGATGCATATGGAGAAAAGAACGGACCGATAAAACAAAATAAAAACATAAAAATTAATGCATAAAACCCTACAAGTGCCATCTTATTTTTCTTTATCTTTTTAAAAGCTTGTCGCCATGGTGATGATGCGTTTCTTCTCTTTTTTTCTTTTTTTTCTGTAATTACTGTAACAGTCTCCATTTCTTTCCCCACCTTACTTCAACCGAATTCGTGGATCAACAACTGCATATACGATATCTGCTAAAAAGTTTGAAACGATTGTTAAACAAGAAAGAAACATCGTAAATGCCATCAATACTGTATAGTCACGGAAATTTAATGCTTCTAATTGAATATTACCAATCCCTGGCCAGTTAAAAATTTGTTCAATAATAATTGCCCCAGAAAACAAGCCAGGTAATTCAAATGCTAATAACGTAATTGCCGGTAAAATTGCATTTTTTAATGCATGCTTATAAATAACCGTCTTCTCCTTCAAACCTTTCGCTCTTGCTGTTCGTATGTAATCTTGTCTTACAACCTCTAACATACTTGTTCTAAAATAACGAGTTAGCGAGCCGACCCCAAGAAGTGTCAAAATAAATACTGGTAAAATCATATGTTTTGCAACTTCTATCACGTAAGCAAATCCTGTTGAATTACTGCCAACATCAATCATTCCACCTATCGGTAATAACTTAAAGTCAACCGCAAACACCTTAATTAAAAACAAACCGATAAAGAATGAAGGGAATGACATTGCTGCAAAAACACCGATTGTTACAAGTTTATCGAACAAAGAATGTTGCTTCGTCGCCGAGAATACACCGATAATAAGTGCAATTAGCCAAATAAAAAACAATGCAATAATTGCTACACTAAAAGAATTCCAAATAAATTTATTTAATAATGACGTTACAGGCTCTTGATATTGAAGCGAGAAGCCAAAGTCCCCTTGCAATGCATTACCTAACCAATGAAAATAACGCTCAACAATCGGTTTGTTCAACCCATATAATTCCCTCAGTTCAGCTGCTCTTTCCGGTGTAATTTTCGGATTTGAATCAATATAATCCCCAGGAAGAAGTGCGAACAGGACGAAGATAATAATTGATGTACCAAGCAGTGTAGGAATCATTTGTAACAACCTACGAACAATATATGTTTTCACCCTTTTTCTCTCCAATCTTATGCTTAAAATAGAAGAACATTTTTTCAAAGCGGCACATTACTAACCGAATGAAAAAATGTCTTCTACTTATACATTCTTATCGTTATTTTTCAAATGATAATACTGGTAAGTTTGCACTAATACTGTTGTACTTTTCAGGATCAATTCCTTTTATATTCCCGTTATAACCAGTAATTGTTCTACGGTAGTTTAATAGAATTACTGGTGGATCATCACTTAATTCTTTATACAATTCTTTATAAATAGGTTTACGCTTTTCGATATCTACAGTTTCAATACCTTTTTGAATTAGCTCACCTACTTTTGCATTCTTATAACCAAGACTAGTTTCATTTGCAGTAGACAAATATTCACCAGCTGTTTCACTCGGGTCACTTGTAATCGGTGTCGAAACAGAAGCTAAATCATAATCCCCTTTGTTTACCTTAGAAAGCATCGTATTAAAGTCCATAAATTCAGGATTAAACTCTACACCTATTTCTTTATAATTCTCTTTCGCAATCGGAATTAATAAATCACTATCTTTAGCCGAACTTGGACCGAAATAAGAAAGTTTTAATTTTTGACCATCTTTTTCACGAATTCCATCCAAACCAACTTTCCACCCTGCTTCATCTAATAATTTTTTCGCTTTTTCTTTATCGTATTCGTATTTATTAACTCCTTCTTCCGTATAAGCCCAAGAAGTTGGATGAATTGGTACATTGGCTACTGTACCGTACCCTTTTAACGCTGTATCAACATATTTTTTGCGGTCTAATCCGTAAATAAGTGCTTGGCGAACCTTTTTATCCTTTAAGTAAGGCTTATTATTATTCATATAAATATAACTATATGACGGTGCTGTTTCGATTTGGATATTTGCGAATTCTAAAGCCTTAGCCTGTTCAAGAACCTCATCACCAGTACCTAAGCCAGTATGGTCAACTTCTCCTGTTTGGAACAACTGAAGCTTCGTATCACCAGAAGTAATTTTATAAATGAAGTTTTGAATTTTTGGTTTACCCGCATAATAATTTTCGTTTGCTACAAAACGAACTTCTTGACCTGGAATATACTTTTCAAATTTATATGGACCCGCAGCTAATGGCTTTCCATATAAATCTTTTAAGTAATCTAAGCTTGTATTTTGCTTATAATCTTTTCCATAATAAGCTTTTGATAGTACTGTACCTCCTAAAACAAATATAGCTTGTGAATTCACTTTTTCAGTTGTAATTTTAATTGTTTGTGGATCAACAACTTGAATACCTTCAATTGAAGTTGCTTTTCCTTCTTTATATTCTTTACCACCTTTAACCGCATATTGAGAGATATCTACTTCACCCTCATATGCCTTATCATGTAAAAGCGTCAATGTGAAAGCTACATCATCCGCCGTTAATGGCGATCCATCACTAAATTTCAAATCTTTACGTAAATGGAATGTATATGTTAACTGATCAGAAGAAACGTCCCACTTCTCAGCTAATTCTGGAATTGGTTTCCCTTGTTTATCGGTTGATACGAGAGATGCAAAAATAACTGAAGTTACGTTTCCATCCCAACCATTTTGTTGGAAGTATGGTAAAAATACGCCGCCTGGCTTACTAATACCAACTACTAACGTATCTTTTCTATTCTTCGCTTTGTCTGGCACTTTCGTTTTATCTGTCGCAGCGATCTTTTCAATTTTCACATTTTTTAAATCCTGCTGTTTAACCGGTTCTGTAGAAGCCGCGTCCTCCTGTCCCCCACAAGCAGACAACACAAGCGAACTACTCATTAATACCGAAAATACACCAGCCCATTTTTTTGTCTTTTTCTTCATTGTCCCCACCCTAACTTTTTATGATTATACCCTCTGAACGAATTACCTTATGTATGCCTCCCACAGCACATTTATAGCCAATCGGAAAAGTCGGTTTTAATCAGAAAAAAATAGATGTTTTTGAGGGGTAACAATCTTATTCCGACCTTTCCGGTAGACTTTATGGTTATTAGCTTATATCGTTCAGTATATTTTGTCAATTCTTTCTAAATAAATATTTTGAGAATTTTTCCAAAATTATCACTCTATCCTTATACTTTAAGAAAACTCAGCTATAATTCGTATTAAAAACTTAAAAATCTACTTCTATTTCTTCAGCATGAAACATAGAATACTAATAACCAATTACCAAAAAGGGGGCGAAAATATGGACAACCTATTCCAATACGTCCTGCACTACGTATTATTAACAATTATGATAGTCGGGGCGCTATTACTATTCCCGTTCTTCCCAAAGTTCGTCCTCTTTTTAGCTTTTTTTATCATGCTCGGGATCGCTATTATAATTTCAACGAGAGAAGATACCACGCAAAAAGAGAGCAGAGTTCAGCGCGTAAAGCTGTAACTTTGCTCTCTTTTCGTTTTCATTCACTAGTCTCTTTTACACATATTTATCCCACTATTTTCCGGTCAGTAAGACCCTCACCTCAAAATTCAGCGAAAGCAAAGAAGTTAGGTGGGGGGCGTGCTGCCCGTAAAAGCCCGATTCGTGAGGACTGATTAAAGTCTCACTTTATCTCTCGGGAAATAATTAGCCTTTGTTTTTGTAATTACTCCTATCGAAAAACCACTAATGACATTTATTTTTCACCTTATCATTTCATATGTTTCACAAGCTATGCAAATTGAGGAACACGGATTTATCTAAGTTACTGTTTCACGTGAAACACATCGCTTTATTTAACCTTTAAAGCCAAATATCATTATGAAAAAAGCCACTTCCTCCAGCAAAACTGAAAGGAAGTGGCTTTCTACTCATTACTCCACAATATTCTCTAATTCATTATATAACTCTGCTCGTAACAACTCTTTCTTCGTTTTTTCCTCATATAATTTTTCAAGTCTTTCAACATCAGCTACATGTTCCATTTCACATTCTATTGCATATACATCTTCTTCTACATGCATTAACTCGTTTTCAATCTCTTCAAGATTCCTAGCTTCTTTCTCTTTTACAGGAACCGTTTCAACACTTTTTTTTCCTTGGCGTTTCTGCTTTATTACTTGCTTCTCAAGCTTTTCTTCCCACTTTTGACGAGCCCATGCATAGTTTCCTGCAAACTCAAATAATTTACATTCATCAATCCAGTACGTCTTTTCAAATAACTTATTTAAAAAATATCGATCGTGTGAAACAGCTAAAATCGTCCCGTTATATTGCTCAAGGGCTTCCTCTAAAACTTCTCTTGATTCAATATCAAGATGGTTTGTCGGCTCATCTAAAATTAGAAAATTGATGTCTTGATACATAAGTTGCGCAAGTCTTAACCTCATTTTTTCTCCACCACTAAGTTGCGTTACTTTCTTAAATACTGCTGGACCATAAAATAAAAACTTAGCTAATATATGTCTTGCTTCTCCCTCTGTTACAGCCACATTCTCCCTGAATGCTTCCAATACATTACTCTTCATATTTTCATACGTATGCTGTGATAAATAACCGATTTTCACACTACTACCAACCCTAATTGCGCCAGCTTCTGGTTCCATTTCTTTTAATAGTAATTTTAGTAAAGTGGTCTTCCCTGTGCCGTTGCGACCAACGATAGCAGCACGCTCTTGAAAACGAACATGTAAATTCGCTTGTTCAAATAAAGGTCGGCCAGCAAAACCTTTACTCACTTCTTTCATTACAACAACATCTTTCCCGCTTCTCTCTTGCCCTTCAAACTGAAGACCCATCTGTTTTCGTTCTAAAATCGGCCTCTTTAATTTCTCTATACGTTCTAACGCACGTTCCATATTTCTCGCTCTTTTATGCAATCCTTCATTCGGAGGGTTCGCTTGATTTGCCCATTCACGTAGACGCTTAATTGCTTCTTTCATTTTCTTTATTTTCTTTTGTTGCTCCTGATAAGCTTGAAACTCTTGAAGTAATCTTTCTTCCTTCTCCTCAACGAACTGAGAATAATTCGTATGGTACACGTGAATCTCTCCATCTTCCAAATCAAAAATTTTCGTTACAACTTCATCAAGGAAATAGCGATCATGTGAAATAACCATAACTGTTCCATTATATTCTTTTAAAAATTGCTCTAACCATTCAACTGCAAACAAATCTAAATGATTTGTTGGTTCATCTAATAGAAGTAAATCTGGTTTCTGCAATAGCATATATGCAAGGCTTACTTTCGTCTGTTCTCCTCCACTTAATTCCGTAAATACTCTTGAAAATAAGTTTGTCACTTGTAAGCCATTTGCTACCTTCATTATATTTGCCTCTATTTCATAACCACCGAGAAATGCAAATTTTTCTTGAATTACTCCGTACCTCTCCATTAGCTTTTGCAAAGAAGATTGTTCCTGCTCTTCTGCCATATTTTTTTCTAGAGTATGCATTTCTTTTTCTAATTCCTTTTCTACTTTAAAAGCGGAACTCAATACATCATATACAGTCATGGCCTCATCAAACTTCGGAATTTGTGCGACATGACCAATACGTGTACCTTTCTTCATATGAATAACTCCTGTATCCAAACTCTCCATTCCCGTTAGAAGCCCAAAGATTGTTGTCTTCCCACTACCGTTACGACCAACTAACCCAACACGTTCACCATTCTTTATTTCAAGCGATATATTTTCAAATATGATGTTTCCACCAAAAGATTTCGTTACATTATTTACACTACAAATAGTCATTTTCCGTACTCCTTTCAATATAAAAAACCATGAGAAAGAAACATTCCCCATGGTTTTCGGCATAGAAAAAGGAAGCCAAATAGCTCCCTTTTCACACGTTTATTAAAAATGGGTGAAGAGATTCCTATCGTTCAATAGTCACTATGCAATTGTTAAAAAAGGGCATACGTATCCCGTTAACAACTACATCATGAAAAATCGCACGACAAAAATAGATAAAATCTAAAAATTTGGCACGTGCAGCTAAAGAACGTTTCATCTCATTCACCCCTTTCGTACGGAATTTAATACTTACTTCTTTATTATACTTCCCTATTTCATGTTTGAATAGTCATTTTTCTGAAAATAATGAAGATAGACTAAACATTTCAATGAGTGACATCAAATCTTACAAAACTGTTATGTTCACGTAATAGAAAGCGATAGTACGAAAAGATGCCTCCCTATACAATAAAGATGTAAACAAGAGAGACAAACAAAAGGAGGAAACAAACATGATAAAAGAAATCGTAAAAGCAATCTTTGAGGTATTAGTGAACGGACAAGCAGTTGTAAAAGAACTAAATGAACTATAAAAAGGAGTGAAGAAATATGATGAACATGGTAAAAATGATTTTACACGCTTTGGTCGATGCAAAAGCAGTTAGCCAAGAATTAAACCAACAATAAAAAGGGGTATATGAATATGAAGAAAGCCATTATTATAATTGCAAGCACAGCAATTACCTTATACACAATAAAAAATAGAAAAAAGAAAAATACTGAAAATGTTCTATATTATCCATACACACTATTAGAGAAAAAATAAAAGACAAGGTACCCTATCGTAATGAGGATATCTTGTCTTTTATTTTTCCCCTTATTCCTTTAGAGGATTTCCTTCTCCTTTTCCCGAATGTATTAAACGGGATTTTTACACATATTTTAAAGGGGCATATATATAAATGGATACACAACAACTATATTTTTTAAACGATATCGGTAAACAAAAACCAGAAAGTATTCGGAATAGAAGCGCTGCATGTCCATTTTGCGATACAGAACATTTAACGGATATTTTAGCAACTGATGGTTCTATTATTTGGTTAAAAAATAAATTTCCTACATTACAAGATACATTTCAAACAGTGTTAATTGAAACCGATAATTGCGAAGATCATATCGCAACATATACAGAAGAACATATGCGGAAATTAATGCAATTTTCTATTCAACATTGGTTACACTTACAGAAGAAAGAAGAGTTCGCATCTGTAATTTTATACAAAAATCACGGTCCATTTTCAGGTGGAAGTTTGCATCATGCACACATGCAAATTATCGGAATGAAATATGTAGATTATCTTGAAAATATTGAAGAAGAAAATTTCCAAGGGGTAATTGTTCAAAAAAACGAACGCATTGAGCTTAATATTTCAGAGCGTCCCATTATTGGCTTCACTGAATTCAATATAATCATTGATAATATTTCATATATAGATGACATGGCAAATTACATTCAGCAAACTGTACGTTACATACTGACAGATTTCCATAAAGGATGCAGTAGTTATAACTTATTCTTCTATTACTTAAATGGAAAAATCATTTGTAAAGTTGTTCCTAGGTTTGTCGTTTCACCGCTGTATGTAGGATATAAAATACCTCAAGTTTCCACAAAACTAGAATACGTAAAAATACAACTAGCGGAGTATTTCACAAAATGAAACGATTATCAAAAAAAAATAGAGTAGGTATCAAAACCTACTCTTTAATTACACCTTTATTTCGATAGTACACATCTTCTAATCCGATGTTATACTTCATGTTATTATCCGTCCACTCTGGCCCTAAATTCCCTGGCCATCCAGATGTATTCGCTATATATTTCAGTAATGCAAAATCAGTCAAACCTTTTTGCACCCCACGCTTATATCCTTTCATTAAATGCGGCATTGCAATTTGCGCATTTGTACGTGGATCTTTCAGCTCATCATCAGTTAAATGTTCTGGTGCAAGCCCGCCGCCGCGGTGTAGTTGAAACAATCCGAATGAAGTTCCATTATCTCCAACACTTCTTGGATTTAATCGACTTTCATGCTCAGCAATTGCAAGAGGTATCCATTCCGGAAGATTTACTTTCTTCGCTTCCTCTATAATGATTTGTTTCATCTGTTTTGCTTCTTCTGAATCAACATAGCTTGTTCCATTCACTAGCTTATCCATTCCTTCAGACTTTCCTTGGAAATATAAATATACTCCAAGAACAACTAAAAATCCTACAAAGAATTTCTTCACTACCTCTACCTCTTTCTCCGCTGAAATTTGTCCCCTTTCAGCCTTCCCTTTACAATTACCTACATTCTACTACTCTTTTATCATAGCAAATAACTATACATATTATCATCATGCTTTAGACCGATTTTGTGAAAAAAAATCTGGTAAATACGTGCAAAAATGTAACTTTCATAGACTATAACGCATTTATTGTATATAATTGTAAAGTGAATTCTAAATATAAACTAGGAGAATAATAATATGAAAAAATGGCTGTTACTCTTATTTAGTTTACTACTATTAATTCCTGTCCCTATGTCCGCACAAAAAACCGAACAACCAAAAACCCTTATTTTATACAGTTCAAACGA
>NZ_QPEL01000136.1:0-15765 GCF_008368965.1 Bacillus sp. AY2-1
GGTTATCCCTTCTTTCCATTTGGAAGGAAAGGGGGTGATAATATGGAGTTTTTGTTTGACCTTGTAAAAGAATTTGTAAAAGCGACTGTACGTGAAGTTTCAGCGTATTTTTTGCGGAAGCAACTTCTGGGTAAGGACAACAAAAAACCCACTCCGCGCCGTAGGAAGCAAAAGGGTGGGTTTCGTAAAAAGAAATAGCTTATAATAACTACCACCCATACGGTAGCAGTTAGGGAAGAGATGTTAGCGCATCTCTTCTTTTTATTATATGCCAATTTATTCGCTGTCACACTTATATAGTATTCTACGGAAAATATATCATATTCCTATTTTGTGGTCAATTTGATTGCATGATTGAAAAGGTGTAGTTTTATTCCTCTTCAAACTGAAAAATATCCCGGTTAATGAGTTGGTGAAGATACCTATCCATTTCAGCAGCAGAAACTTTTCTTTCATTTTTAAACCACCATGCGCTTAATGAGGTGATTGCCCCTGAATAAAATTCAATGATTAAATCATTTGGCATCGTATGATTTTTGCGCAGTTGATGTAACGCTTCTATTTCTTGTTTTCTCGTTTCGTGACTTAAATACTGTGTCCGGTTAATGAATTGTTCATCAGACATTTGCGTTTCTAATATTTTACCGATTTCTTCATGGTGTAGGAATTGTTCCATTACTTGAAATGGTTTACTTAATCGATCTGAAACTGGTATTTCAACAATCATCTTGCTGTATCGTTTAAATCCAAATGCTAATAAAGCATCTTTATCTTCGAAGTGTTTATAAAAGGTTGTTCGGTGTACCATTGCGCGGTCACATATTTGGTTAATCGTGATCGTACTATATTTCTGTTTTGATTGCGTCATTAATTCAAATAAGGAATCCCATAGTAATTTATGTGTACGTCTAATACGTAAATCAATTTGTTTTTCATTATCGTTCATCTACACTTCTCCTTTTTTGTAGATTAAATATACAGTGGCTGAAAATTGATTCTCCCTTTTTAATCTACATATGTATATTATATTACATGTGTTTAGGTATATTTAAAGTTTTTTAAGTAAGAAACAGGAGGAGAATCTGTAAATGAATATGACAACTAAGAGCCCTGCAAGTGGCAAAGTTGATACTTCTAATTTGAAACATACCCCCATTTTAATTGCGTTACTTTTAGGGGCAATGGTTGCATTATTAAATGAAACATTACTTGGTAATGCGTTAACGGTATTAATGAAAGAATTTGACGTAACAGCTTCAACGATTCAATGGCTTTCTACAGCTTACATGTTAGTAGTTGGTGTTTTAGTCCCAATTACAGCGTTACTTCAACAATGGCTCACAACGAGGCAAATGTTTTTAATCGCTATGGTAACGTTTTTAGCTGGTACATTAATTGCGGGATTTGCGCCGACATTTTCCGTTTTATTAGTCGGCCGTATCGTCCAAGCTGTAGCGACGGGATTAATTACACCGTTATTAATGAATACGATTTTAATTATTTGTCCGCCTGAAAAACGTGGTGCAACAATGGGATTAATCGCACTTGTAATGATGGCAGCTCCAGCAATTGGTCCTACATTATCCGGAGTAATCGTAGACTCACTAAATTGGCGCTGGTTATTCTACATTGTTATTCCGATCGTGATCATTTCCATTATGATTGGGATGAAGTACATTCAAAATGTTTCAGAGTTAACAAGACCAAAAGTAGATTACCTATCAATCCTTTTATCGACACTCGGATTTGGCGGACTTGTGTATAGCTTTAGTGCATCAGGTGATTTAGGATGGTCTGATACGAAAGTGTATGGCGCTTTACTTGTTGGATTTATCTCATTATGTATTTTTGTCGTCCGACAATTAAAAATTGAGAATCCAATTTTAGAATTACGCGCATTTAAAGTCCCGATGTTTACATTATCAGTTGGATTAATCGTCATTGTGATGATGTCATTATTTTCAACGATGACTTTATTACCGATGTTTCTGCAAACTGTTTTACTCGTTACAGCTTTTAAATCAGGAATTATCATGCTTCCGGGAAGTATTATTAGCGCTATAATGGGACCGATTGCAGGTAAACTATTTGATAAATTTAGTCCGAAAGTTATTATCGTTCCCGGCATTGTCTTAGTAGGGCTTGCAATGTTCTTATTTAAAGGCATTACTCCTGATACATCAATGTTACAAATTATTATTATGCATAGCGTATTAATGGTTGGACTTATGTTTGTCATGACAGCACAAACATACGGTTTAAATCAATTAACACCAGATTTATATCCGCACGGAACAGCACTATTTAGTACGTTGCAACAAGTAGCTGGTGCAATTGGTACAGCTATCTTTATTTCGAAAATGTCTTCAGGAACAACTAAGTATATGGAAAGCTCCGCAAATCCACTGAATCCAGTAGAGAAGTTAAACGGTTTAACGTCAGGGTTCCAAGGTGCATTTGCACTTGGGTTAATCTTTATTATTGTTGCATTTATCGTATCGTTATTCTTAAAAGAAGAGAAAGAAGGAGTAAAGGCAGCGAGGGTTTTACAGAACGAACATTAAGGTTTATATAAAAAAGACATCTTTCCCTAGAAAAGATGTCTTTTTTATATTTTTTCGTAACACTTGTTTTGGGTGTCTTTATACATAAGAATTGGTATGTAAAATATTTGTATTTTTTGAACATGAATAATTATTGAGAATAACGATGCAAAGCCGTACTAATAACTAAAAGTCCAATAATGAGAGAAAGTGTTCTTATAATAAGTTCTGCCACTAATAGTTCACCAAATGATTTAGTGACATCGTATATAGATCCTGTTATGAGAATAGGTGCGATCATGATTATAATTCCAATTATTATTTGAAGAAGTAGATTGATGTTTTTATTCAAGACAATCACCTCCAAAAAAATAGGGAATGAGAATATGATTTTTTTGTATTATAAAATGATTATATCGTATTACATTAGACGATGAGAATATTTTTAAATAGTAGAAATTAGAGACTCTTCAATAAAAAGGAATTAAATATGGTATTCTTTAGTTAAGATATGTAAACGAAGACAGGGGAAATGAAGATGGACAAGAAGCTAACGTATTGGCTAGCATCTATTATAGGGGTAGTAGTACTTGCAACTGGTATGACTTATGGAATATTACAGTTTGCTGAAGTCCCAATGGGGAGTGAGGACCATGTTTTTGCAGAGGTTAATAAAGAAGACATACTATCGAATGAAGCAGAAGTGAAAGGTTCAAATGCACAACTTCACATTACAGTAACTTCTACTGAAGAAGAAGTTATTTCAGCTATGCATAGCATGACTCATCAAAAAGTAAAAGCGTGTGAAGGAAAGGGAGCAACCCCTATGTCCAAAAAGAATGCAGAGAAAGTAAGAAATATTCTAAACGGAAACAATTTCAAGAACAAAGAAGAGCTATTAGCAATTACTGAAAGATGGGCAAATAGAGATTTTAGTAAAATTGTAGAAGAACATAACTATTTTATTAAACTTCAAGGTGGCGTGATAGGTGAAGCTACAGTGATGGATAAGGTAGACGAGCAAGTATTCTGTCTCAATACTTTCGGTGATGATGTAACGGCCGCATTAATTAAATCAGGAGATCTTCAAGCGCTATAAGGTGTTTTTTCTTTGATATAAAGAAAGCCTCAAGTATTCATATACTTGAGGCTTTTCCAATTGAAAGTTAGGAATGATCCGAATTCTTTACATTAAGAACAAAGTGGAATTACTCCTAAACCAATTAATAAAGCTGCAGCAACTGCTGGAATTGGTACAGGAATTTGAATACCTTCTACAAACAAGAAATACTGACCACTTACTATTTTAAAACAAACTAATTGCATGGCTATTCCTCCCTTCTTTTAGAATTAATACATTATATTAATTTATCTATTTATTGTTATAGTTAAATTATTCATTTTTAAAAATATAGTTAATATGTGAATAGTTTTCGAAAGGACCTGCTCAATCAATGCGGAAAAACATAAGATGAAACGAATCCATTAAAATACATGAGTGAACCTTAGTTTTCCCCTCTTATCTAAAGGAGGAACTATTATGGGTTATGGTGGTAGTTGTGGCGGTTGTGGCTTTTCTGGAGGCTTTGCTTTATTAGTTGTGTTATTTATTTTATTAATCATCGTTGGAGCTTCTTGCTTCTGCTAAAAACTATTGGAAAAGACACTCATATAGAGTGTCTTTTCTTTCGTGCAAAATGATTCCTGACAATATCCAACTGTATATAGTATACGGTATATTTTTTCCTCATTAGACATATAAAAATGTTGGAGGGATGTTATGAAACTAGTAGGGAAGCACATTTATATTCGGCTTTATAAAACTGCTGATGCTAACGAGTTAGCTAACTTACATATTAGAAATCGCGAATTTTTTCAACGAGTTTGCCCGTTGCTCCCAGAAGTTTTTTATACAGAAGAACATCAAAAAATACGTCTTGAACAAGCTCTAAAAAAGACAGCTGAAGGGCAAGTATACCCTTTCGGAATCTTTTTAAGAGAAAATGATAAACTGATTGGAGACATTTCATTAACTCAAATTGTTAGGGGAGACCTCCAAAGCTGTTATACGGGATTTACTTTAGATAAGGAGCATAATGCAAAGGGCTATACAACAGAGGCTCTTCAACTTGTTGTAGATTTTGCTTTTAGGGAATTAAAGTTACATAGAATTGAAGCAGGAGCGATGCTTGATAATTTAGCATCTATTCGTGTATTAGAAAAAGTGGGATTTAAAAAAGAAGGTATAGCGAAAGAAAATATAAGGATTAATGGCAAATGGACAGATCATCAAATATTAGCTATCATCAACAGCTTGGATGTGTAAGCTTATTTTGATTCCAATAAAGATAATTATGTAAAGGGCTGTCTATATCGACAGCTTATTATATTTTTTGCTTAGCGTGATTTTTTCGGCTAATTCAGTAAAAAACGGAAACTCTGCAACCCACGCCAGGATAGGAATGTATAAAAAAATGAATAGCATTATAGGGGTACGGAAACGATTATGGGTTTCAAGGGCCACTCTGAAATTAAATACCACGCTTCGATTTTGATAAGTGTATTTGAGAAACTCTAAATCCTTTAAAATCAATAACTTGTAAGCTTCTCAATAGAGTACACTCTATTGAGAAGGTAAATATGTAATTATGCATATTTATATTTTTTTATTTTAATAGTAATTAAACCTAATATATAATTAAAAAGTTTTTTACGAATTGATAAGGAGATGCGAGTATGAAGAAAACCATAGGACTTATATTATCATTATTTTAATTACTTTCTACCTATGCACCAATGTTTACAGAGGAAGTCGAAGTTTTAAATCAAATAGGCCGCGTCAAAGAGAAAGGAGATTAGTATTATTATGGATCTCTTCAACATAATGCGAATTTTAGACTAAGGGATTTTCAAATTAAAAAACTTGGTTTTACTGTTTATTAAGAAGGTTCCATAAACGGGCTACTACATTTAAAACATGAAACATCTTATGAACTAATTATTGTTTAGACAGAATGACTTAGGTTGTCCTTATGCGAAATATTAGTATGAATAGAAATTTGATAATTATATAAAACGCCGTAAATGAAGGATAAAATAAGTGCTGATTTTGCAATTATATTTTTAAAAATTGAATAGGAGATCTATTATGAATACAATTAAGAAATTATTTTTAAGTTCTGTGATATGTATTTTATTATTCAGTACAGTAGGAACAGCGTATGCAGAACAAAATGGTCAAGTGAATTCATCATCTTTTATTGACGTTCCTAAAACCCACTGGGCATATAAAGAAATGATGTATATGGCTGAAAATAAGATTATAACAGGATACGGAAATGGATATTTCGGTGCTACGGATCCTATTATTCGCGAACATCTTGCTGCATTCTTGTATCGATATTTTAAACCGCAAGATAGTACCAATAATCCATTTGTTGATATTGGTGATAGCAATTTTAAAAAGGAAATTTTGGCACTTACTGCACGGGGCATATTTAGCGTAAATGTAGAGAAACAATTCAATCCGAAAAATAATATGACGCGTGCTGAAATGGCTGCAGTACTGGTCAGAACATTCGATTTAAAACCGAAAGGGAATTTTGACTTTACGGATATGAAAGGTCATTGGGCTAACGAATATGTCAAAATATTAGCTGGGAATAAAATCACAAATGGTACTGGTGATGGCAATTTTAATCCAAATGGACTTGTCACAAGAGAGCAATTTTCTGTGTTCTTATATAGGACAATCATGGCAACATCAGGTATAAAAAACAATGAATCGGTTGGCTGGGTTGTAGATGGAGAAAAGAAATACTATTATGACAAACCAGGCGTGAAACATACTGGATTATTACGTTCAGGGGAGGATACCTATTTCTTCGATAAAAATGGTAATCTAGCTTCAGGATGGAATACCGTAGACGGAAAGGACTACTATTTTGATACGGTAAGTGGAGCTGCACAAAAAGGATGGTTCTCTCAAACTACCCATTGGTATTATGCAGACGATAACGGTGTGATTCAAAAAGGCAATGTAACCTACAAAGGAAAACAATTCCAATTTGATAGAACAGGTAAAATGGTAAAAGGGTGGATAACAATCCAATCCCTCGACCAAAATATCTACAAATCCAGAACAGTTGTAAGGGGATTTGACCCAATAAAAGTTAGAAAGGATGAAATTCTTGAAGTAGTAGGGGAAGACGGTCCTCTATGGTTTAAGGTGAACTACAATGGTCAAACATACGTTGTGCAAAAATTATTTGCAGTCGTGTTTGATCAATCTCTATCTAATAAAATAGATACAATTCGTCAGGACATTGCAGATTTAAAAACTACTGCAAATTTGGTAAAAATATATTCCGAACGCTTTAAAAAAGCAAAAGAAACTAAAAATTATGATATGGCTCTAGTAGATTCAAGTGAACTTGCAGCAAGCTTATCAGGATTTCTAACTACCATAAAAAATTCTGATATGACGAATTTAGTGAATAAAATCTACGAAAAAGAAGCTGATCCAGCTATAAAAGAAAAATACAATTCTACCATCGCTACTTTAGAGATGATGAATGAGGATTTTGGCAAGATCCACAAATTAATGCTACTAAAAGATAGCATAATGGTTTTAGATAAAGCGAATCAGGATTCAGGTAATATTATTCAACAAATTCAGAATGGTAAAAACCTAGCACAACAAGATAAAATTAAGCTTCAAAACTATGCTAACGATATGACGGCGTATAAAAAACAATTGGTCGAATGGTATGCTGATACTTTGACTGCAGTAACGGATCTAACGGTATCGCTTATTGACCAAACAAGTCTTTACTGGCTAACAATCAATGACACATTTGTTGAGCCAGCAGAAAAATGGGTTGGTACATTACCAAAAGATGAAATCAGTAAATTTGCTGATGGGGTTCGGGACTACGGACAACAAGTTACAGCTATGCATGAAGGTTTTAAAAGCAGATTGCCTGAATATAAACAAATGGCCAGTGATTTACGCGTAGTAAATCAAAGTTTCCATAAGTTTGGAGATTCTGTACAAAAAGCTGGTGCATCACTTCATAAACAAGCAGTAATGGCTGATGGACTAATTAATAGTGTCTCAACGCATGTTGCAGAAGCTCAACAAGCATTTCCAACACTACATACAGATATTATGTCTGGATTAGATGCTGCTAATAATATGATGGATTCTGCTAATAAAATTGCGAGTTATAAAATTGATGTGCCTGCGGCATCCAAAAACATAGGGAATATGGATGGACTAAGAAACACGTTACGTGATTTTGGTGTGCCACCTGAAAAAATGAAGGAGTATTTGGAAGAAGAAAAACGTTCTGCTCAACAAACTTCATTCCTGCTTGATATTACTCCTGGATTTGGAGAACTAAAACAAGGTATCCAGCTCTTTACGGGCGAGGATATGTTTACTCATGAAAAATATGGTCCAAGTGAATTTGTAACAGGAACGCTTGCTGCAGTTACTGGCGGTACAACAAAAATAATTGGCCGTACATTTGGTAAACTTGGCGATCTTGAGAAAAATGCACAGAAACTAGGCAAGGTTTCAAAAGGTGCTCAATCGGGTGAAATTGTTCTTGATAAAGTCAAAACCTATGAACAAGCTAGAAATCAAGCAATGGATCTTTTAGGGAATTTAGGTAGCGACTCTATTCCAATGGTTGGAACAATGAAAAAAAGTGCAGGATATGGTAAAGTAATTGGAAGACAAACTGCTGATAAAAAAGCAAGATGGCGATTAGATTATGATCCTGAAAAAGGTCTACATATGAATGTAGACGATTTTAGAAACGGTAAAGGAAGTAAATCTACTAAATATGCAATTCCAATAGAAGGTGATGAAGAGTTATTTAAATCACTATTAAAACATTTAAACAAGTAAGGTGATAAATATAATGGCAACTTTGTTAGACGAATGTATCGAGGCATTAGGAGAAAATATAGTAGTTTTTGAAGGTGAAGAGAGAGAAAAAATCTTAGATAGCTTTGAAAACTCATTTCCAATTACAAGTTGGGCCAGAATTGATTGGGATAAATTCAGTGATTTCCAAAATATCGTTTATTTGGATGATATAGAAGCATATCTAAATAAACAATACGGTTTAGACTCTTATATCATTTATATTATTTGGGATGAAGCATCCTTACCAATCATAAAAACGAATTTACATCAAATACTACAGGTAATTGATGATGTTACAGCAGTAAGTTTTGATACTTGGCTCTATTCTCCAAATCTAGGATATGCAATAGAGTTTTATCATGAAGGTGAAGTACGTATTGGTAATAAGAAAGAGATTTTAGAATAAGGAGTGAATGAAAAAAGTAGGGGCTTCCCCTACTTTTTTTTATGTGAACTTTAATAAGGTTTTCAACCCTATCTATAATAATGATCATTTCTCCCATTTATAAGTACGGGTTAATGAGGCAGCTAACTATCAGTGTTTTTAGAACTGTCGATATTCTTATGTTGCTTTTAAAATAGCTACGGTATTTTGTGAACTGTACCCTATAAAATGGGCAGTTTAATAAAAAAGCTCTAAAAAATCAAGCACTTAAAAGATGGTTCCGATATTCGATCGGGGGCCATCTTCTTTAATGTCCACTGATAACGATTATAATTATACTCTTCTATATAATCCTTTATGTTGAGCTCAAGGGATTCAAAGGTTTGACAATCTTTGTAATCTAATTTATCTATCATATGACCAAAAATGGACTAATTAATAGTGTTTCAACGCATGTTGCAGAAGCTCAACAAGCATTTCCAACACTACATACAGATATTATGTCTGGATTAGATGCTGCTAATAATATGATGGATTCTGCTAATAAAATTTCAAGCTACAAAATAGATACGTCTAATGTTGTTAAAAATGTTGGTAATATGGATGGTTTAACAACCCGTCTTAAGGATTTTGGTGTACCACCTGAAAAAATGAAAGAATATCTGGAAGAGCAGAAACGTACTAATGAGCTTGGATCCATGTCACTTGATTTCTTTCCAATTGTAGGACAAATCAAACAAGGGTTACAACTCATTAACGGAAGAGAATTTTTCACAGAGAGAGAATATGGTCCAGATGATTATGTTTGGGGAACTGTTTCTACACTAGTAGGTGGGTCTCCTAAAGTTGTTGGCCGTGTGTTTGGTAAATATGGAGAACTAGAACAAAAAGCGAAGGATTTAGGGAAAGTATCAAAGGTAACAGAAGAAATTGGATGGAGTATGCCAAGAGGTGGCGGCGTCATTGATGGGCGTAAGTATACTGAACATGCGCTTGAAAGAATGGCGCCTGATACAATTCAGGTTCGAGCAGAACTTACAAAGCGTGCACGTGAAAGAGCTGAAAGGAATGGTTACACATTCGGATCAAAAGAATACATGGAGGAATTAAAAAAGTTGATCCACGTGGTGTAACACCAAGTGTAGTAGAAGAAACAATTAAGCATGCTACTAAACAACCTGGAAATAAACCTGGTCTATGGCAATACGATGGGAAAGATGTTAGAGTCGTATTGAATGATAATGGCGATGTTGTATCCGTTGTACCTAATAAATCGTGAATATTATAAATAAAGTGGATTGAGCCCATTCACGTAAGGAGTTGTTAAATTGAATATACAATATGATGAATATGAATTATTAGAAATATTCGAGAGTGAACCAGAAGATTATTTTATTCCAGGTGCAGGTGCATATAGATATAATAAAATAGATAAATTAGGCTTTGAATTAGTAATGATTATGTGTTATTACGAGGAAACTGTTGAATTAAATTTGTATTATAAAAATAAACGCATCTTTGAAACCAAGATGCATTCGGCGAAACGAATCTATACCCGTAATGACTCATTATATGTCCAAGGTGGCGTAGAAAACAAAACAATCGAAGTAAAATTCAAACCACATTTTACAGTTACAATAAATGAGTTTTAAAAACTCGAAATTAATGATCGTAAATATTCTGCGCATGCTTTAGAAAGCATGGCTCCGGATACAATACAAGTTCGAGCTGAATTAGAGGCACATGCCAAAAGTAGAGGGCTTGTACGTAGTACACAGAAATTTAAAGAATTTGTTAATCCTAGAGGTATCACAACTTCTGTAGTAGATTTTCTGTGCCTTTCCATTGGAAAATCAAGACTGATATAAAAAATGAGTAGAAAAAACAAGGCTCTTACTTCGTGGATACCGCTACAAAGTAAGAGCCTTGTTTCATTATATTTGTTCATACAGTTTTCCTTGTAGTCTTCTGTTTTCATCCTTCAATCGCTTATTCTTTATCAATTTTTCGAACAGGTTGCTCCCAGAAGTTTTTATACAGAATAACATCAAAAAATACGTCTTGAACAAGCGTTAAAAAAGAAAGTTGAAGGGCAAGTATACCCTTTTGGAATCTTTTTAAGAGAAAATGATAAAATGAAGATATTATTAGGGAATTGTGAGGATGATTACGTTGCTTACTTTGATAAAATTTGTAGTTAGTTATGCTGCAAGTCTATTTGCTTTTATTTTTGGATGGTTCTTAATTTCATATATTTTTAATCCTAGCTTTATTCACTCAGACGTTTTACAGGGGTTCATAAAAACTATCGTCACTTATGGTAGTATACCAGCTCTTATAGCTTGTCTAATTGGGGAAGTTTTATATAGGAAAATTAAACGATGTCGAGAGTTTCAATTTGGAATTCCTTTATTTATAGGACTAGCAGTTATCTATACACTTATACCATTTCTTTTTCTTTTTAATTTTTCTTTTTCATATTTCTTTGACTTCGTTGCACCTGTTATTATGGGTTCCTTAGCATTTTATTTAGTACGTAGAAAAATATAATTTTCGTTTTGATGCATTATAATAGCTATCTCTGAATCACTAGTTTCAAAAAGCCTTCACGCAATAATGATTGCATGAAGGCTTTTGATGTTTGCTTATTTTTTTGTCTCGTTAACCCATGTAATAATGTCCTGGATGACGTATTCGGGAACGTTAGCAGGGATTTCATATTCACTAGGGAGGCTTAATTCTCCGTCACCCTCCGTGAAGAAATGATTCAATTTCGGATATTTTTTGAACTGAACATTCCCGCGGTTTGAAAGTCCTTTCTGCCATTTTGTATATTCATCTTTTACTGTTACTTGATAATCACGTGCTCCTTGCAGAATGAGTAAAGGCTCTTTCGTGATTTTGCCTCTTCAACTGGACGCCACCTAGAAACATCATACATAAAATGAGGTGACCCAAAATTGTAGCCAGCTGGAGGATGATCAGGATTGAAAGTAGGATCCTGAATAAAAGCGACTTGTCTTTTTAGTTCATCGATTTCTTCCTTTGGTTTCCCAAGGTATTGATACTGGTCAATGGCAATATTAGTCAAAGGGCGTGCAGGTGGTGCGAGTAAGATACTTCCTCGGACAAGTGAGGAAGGCGCTTTGCTCAGTATACGCGGCATTGTGCCGGCCCCTAGACTATGTCCAAGAATGAAAATATTACTTGGATCAATGCCTTCCTGCTGCGCTACTGATTTTGCTGCATATATGGCATCATCTGTAGTATCACGGTCTAATGTAACAGGTTCTGCACTCATCTTTAATGCATGTTCTAAGGTGCGCTTTTCATAGCGCAACACTGCAATTCCGTTGGATGAAAGGCCCACCGCAATGTCTCGTAAGATTTTTGTTCCCATATATGTGCTATCGCGATCATGGATGCCAGCACCATGAACAAGAACAACTACGGGCAGTTTTTCACCACGCTTATGTTTCGGAACTGTTAATGTCGCTGGTAACGGATAGGTAGAATTTCCAATGACGATTTCACGTTCTTGATAGGAGTCAGGTTGATCATAGCTAGGATGCGGGATGGTATAAGATTCCTCGGGTGGCCTTTCTCCAATTTCATCTACTTTCCCGCCAGGTGTGAATTTAAGGAGTAGCGGTATGGTAGTTCCTTCGGTATCTGCTGGAATTTCCACCGTCTGATGGACCAAGTTTCGTTTTTTTATCACGGGGATTCCCATGCTTTTTATCCCGCTCCAACCACTTTGTGTCCACCAGTTTTGTAATGTGGTTGCTGTAAACTTGGATTGAAAAGTAGTAGACGTCAACTGTAGTGCCTCTGCATACTTACCTTGCTGGAGATATTCAAAAAATAATGATGTACGCTCCGTTAAAGAGACTAGTTTCTTTTCAGCAGATTGTTCCTCGCTTGTATCTGCGTGAATAGTTGTTGTAAGCGAGAAAGATGAAATGCCTAAAGAAAAGAGTAGGATAAAGGTAAGTGCTAATCTTTGTATTTTCTTTTTTTTAATCATGTTTTAACCTCCAATATGTGCTGGTAAAAAACAAGTACGGTAATTAGAATTCTGGTACAAAAACCTCAAAATATTTACAATTAATCTCCAAAACTTGGACACATTTATATTATTACTCTAAACAAACGTAGATTTCTCCTTTTCCACATGCATATAAACTTCAGAAATAATCTTTCTTCCTTCACTTTATATTTTGATTATACGAAGCAAAGTTCTCGTTTTTCTTACTTGATACTTACAAATTCCTTAAGTAGAGGATATTTTAAAAATGGATTTGTAGCGGTACTCCTATGTTAAGAGATAGCTTAAGGAACGAGGATTTTATTGTTTTTATAAAGAGTTGATGTTATGTTTGTTTTGTGATATATGGTGTTTTATGTATGTAGGAGGATTTATTGAAGAAATTATTAATATTGTTTTTATTAGCTACATTTTGTCTACAGATTACAGGATGTTCTAATAATATGGGTGCACTAAGGGAGAAGTCTAAAACTTCAACACTTGTGAAGTTTAAACGCATCAATAAAGGGTGGTACAAACATATGTAATAGTTTGTATCACCCTTTGTTGATGTTAAAAGTCATAAGAAAAAGGTTATAGATATTTTTCATAAAGAAAAGACACCCATATAAGAGTGTCCTTTCTAATAGTTTTTTAGCAGAAGCAACTGCATCCGATAATGATTAATAGTATAAAGAGTACAACAAGCAAAGCAAATCCTCCAGCAAAACCACAGCCTTCTCCGCAACTACCACCATAGCCCATAATAGTTCCTCCTTTAGATAAGAGGATTAAAACTAAGGGCCATTCATGTATTTTAACGGGTTCACTTTACTTTATGTTTTTAAGAATGAATGGAGTAGGTCCTTTTTTATTTTATCGAAAGTAAACTTTTAGCCAGCAGTTTATTTTCATACTATTAATTTTTATACGTATTTGGTGAAAAATCAAGGAGCTGCAAAAAAATACTATACCGAAAGTTCGGTATAGTAACGTGCATATAAAAGATCCCACTTTGCTATATCCCAAAAAGAGTCATAAAAATCTATGTTTTTTTAATTCAGTTGCAAACTACAAAACTTCTTTTTAAAGAAATGTATGTACATACAAATTATATTTTATTCCATAACTCTCTAACTTTTGTTCGTGGTAGTCTGATATTGAAAAAATATAATATTTGGTACGACATCACTTTGTTTTTTTATAAAGTTTTGTAATTAAACTATAATATTGTATTTTTTTTTGTATTATTGAAATTAGTAATAATAAAATGTATTATTGAAAAGCACAATTTATAATTCAAGTAATCAGGACTATGCGCCCATTATAATTTGAACATTCAGAAATTATAATATTGTCTAAAAATGAGGTGAGATTCATAGAAACAGTACATATTAAATGGTATGGAATGTATAGTATAAATGATTTTTATAATAGGGAAGAAGCTTCTAAGAAGGGGATATTTGCAATCTCTAGAGTATGTGCTAAGAGTGTAACATTGCTATATATAGGACAAACCAAAAGAAGCTTTATACAAAAGATAAGGGAACTTAATAAGGAGTGGCCTTTCGATGAGAGCGAATTAAAGATTACATTAGGAATAATAGAATTTCCTAGTGGTGAAATTTACTCTGAAAAGAAGGTAAAAGAGATAAAATCCCTTTTGATTTTACGACATACCCCATTAGAAAACGAAACATCTTTATTATACTATAGAGGGAAATTTAATTTAAAAATTATAAATAAGGGAAGAAGAGGTTTAATTGTTAAAAAGCTTTCTACAGGGGATCTAATATGGACATAATTGGAATCACCTTTGAATAAAATTGAAGGTTTCTTAAGTGCAGAAGCTTATCAATTTTTAATGTATTAAACTATTTTGAATAACATATGTCAGATACTTGAAAAAACACAAATTTTATTATGATATGAAATCCTGTATGGAAAGTGTAGTTTATTTCTATTGTTTAATAAAAATATTAAGAATTTTAGGGATAATACATAAAGAGTAGAGGAGAAAGTAAACACGGAGGTTTGAAGAATGGGACAAGTAAGCAGATTTCAAGAAAAACAACAGAATCGTCGTCAAAAGGCAATTTTTAATATTGCATTTACTTTGGTATTAGTGACAGTTGGTATAGTGACATACCAATTGTTTACCCCTTCTAATACATCAACGAAAGCAATTGCTCAAGAAAAGAAAGTAAAAAAGATAGAAGAGAAGAAAACTGAAGATAAAGAAACAGCAAAGATAGAAGAGAAGAAAACTGAAGATAAAGAAACAGCAAAGATAGAAGAGAAGAAAACTGAAGATAAAGAAGCAGCACAGCTAGAAGAGAAATCAAAAGCAGAAAAATCGGTAAAAACAAACGGAAATGAAAATAATGAGGAAGAAAAAGCGGCATCTCAAGAAAAGGGTTCTCAAACTAATCCTTCTTGGAAGCCAATTGGTACCGAGCAAGGAGCAAAACCTGAAATGAAATTTAAAGAAGGAACAGTAGATTGGAGTGAGATGAAAAAAGCAATTTCTTATGCTGTTGATGTTCCAGAGAGCCAATTGATTTTCGATTTTATTGGGAATAATGGTAATAATAAAGCATACGGTAATGTACGAGATAAGCAAAATAATAAAAAATATAAGGTTAATATTGATTGGGTAGAAAATCAGGGGTGGAAACCAGCATCTGTTCAGGTGGTAAGATAAATAATAGAAATGTAATGATGTAAATAAGCTGTCCATATGGGCAGCTTATTATTTTTTTGCTTAGCTTATTTAAAAAAAAACGCTGGTGGTACCTCGTTGAGAAATATGAATCAAATCTATATTTTGTTTTATTTACCTCACTATTTTATCCATAACTTCTTTATATTT
>NZ_QPEL01000137.1:0-1262 GCF_008368965.1 Bacillus sp. AY2-1
CTGTCCCCGCACCTGCTGTAATCATTAAGTTATCAGTATGCGGCGTATGAACTGCTATATACTGACCTAAATTAAACTCCGGAAACGCTGGAGACAATATATTCTTTAAAAAGGATGCCTCTACCTCCCCGTCTTGGATAATTCTTGTATCCACTGAAAGGAGTGTCTCTTTTGTTTGAAAAACTTGAAGTTGAAATTCATCACAAAAATCCTTTTGCAATGCAAGCCAACTCGTAGAAATAGAAAACGTACTAAAGATATAGATTTTTAAGCCTTCCTTTAATAATTTATCGATTTCCTCTTTTTCTTTGTGAAATTGCTCCTCACTAGTAAAAACATATAAATTAGAGAACCGTTTTTGTTTTTCGCTTTTTATTTCATCTGTTTTTTCCCTTGCCAAATCTCTAATATAAAAGTGTTTTTTTAATGCATCCCATTGAGAATCCTGTAAATTCAATCTTGCTTTATATATATTCATACGCTCAAGTTTTTTAATCCAAGTCCCTTGTTCAAAGTCATCTTTAAACAATATAAAAGGAGTATTTAACAATTGATTAAAACCACGCTCTATCCATTGTTCACTCGTAATATAAGGTAAGGCTACTACCGCTCGCTTAGAAAACGCTCGATTCAGACTGTCCTTTTTTTCAATATCATCACACAACATATTTAATTGTTGCTCTGCTTGGTTAAAAGGCTCGCCTTTAGATACATAATAATCTTTAGTAAAGTGCCATATATGACCTTGTATTCCCTGAATTTGCTTTATATTTATTCCTTTTACTTCAATTACAGTTACACCAATCTCACGATCAACTAATAAAATATCTATTTCTCTTTTACTAGCATGATTTTCCTTGAACATTGGAAAATGCAAAAAGCCAAAACTTTCACGCTCAATGAATACTGATTTTACTTTTCTCCAAACGTAATGCTCCGCATCAATACCTGGCCGATACTCAACCATTCCTTCAATAAACAATTTGTACAAACCCCCAAATAAAAAACATTAGTATTATTATACTAAACCTTTAATCTAAAATAGATAATTTTTTACAAATTAATACATACTTTGGTATTTTATATGGTAATTAACTTCCATAGTTAGAATCTGAATTATAATTTCCCTTTAGCTCGATTAAAGTTTAATCTATCTATTTTCCATAAAACAGTTAGAATTCTTTTATTAGTATAATATCCGAAGATATTGATTATGCCATATAGATGACATTTTATATTGTACCAATAAATAATACATAAGT
>NZ_QPEL01000138.1:0-10119 GCF_008368965.1 Bacillus sp. AY2-1
TACCTTGTATATATAATAAAAGGAGAGATGTGCTAACATCTCTTCTAGTAACTGCTACCGTCAGGGTGGTGGTTATTCATATATTTTTTTACAAAACCCACCCTTTTGCTTCGGACGGCGACGAGGAGTGGGGGTTTTGTTATCTTTTTCTAAAAACATACGCAGAAGCTTCACGTACAATGGCTTTCACAAATTCTTTTAGAAACTCAAACAAAAAATCCATAGGTATATTACCCCCTTTTCTTCCAAATGGAAAGAAGGGATAACCCATAACCCTCACAATATACAGTCAATTCTGTTCCATCATACTAGTACAATCTCACCAATAAAAAAAGACCACCATTACTTACTGGCAGTCTTTTTTAGGTAGTTTTAGAGATAAAATTATAACATATTTATATGCAGATAATAAATATACGTTTCCAAAGATACCATAATTTTTTATAATTCTTTATTTCTCAATCTTCATTGCATGATAAATTTTCCTATAACAAATAACATTAAAATTATCAATCCAATAGATTATTAGAAAAAACTGGTTATATATATAATATTTCGGTAAAATATAAATATAATTTAAGAAGATAAAGTTAATATAAATCAACTAAATAATGCAAAGAAAATGTTTTATTGTATAAAAAAAGGCTCCGTTGCTGGAGCGCTCAAAAATAAAATAAGTAAACGAATTAAAACAAGAAACAGACAATTTAACTATATAGATAAAACATACAGAAATCCATATATATGCAATATTGCATATAAAAACTTCTACTTATTGATGCTATAATAGGCTTACTCGATGATGATTATTATATTTTTTTATGGTTTTTAAGCAATACAATACCTTCTTAACACCAATTATACAAGTAAACGAGGACATCTTAACCGGTGAATTTTTTTAGTATAATACTTCTAAACCAATAGAAAAGCCTCCTTATTGGAAGCTTTTGATGATATAACCTGTTATTTTCTTCCTTTTTCCGTTGTAGTAAGAACAAAATTTATTATCTTTTAAACCAATTTGGTTTTACTAAGGTAACCTGAATCGATATATATCAACGTTTTATACATACTTAAAACATATAAAACAATAATATATAAAAGTGTTATTTATACTTGTCTAGCCAATCATTTATAGCCCCAGGAATATTTTTTGTATTACTTTTTACTTCTTCAAAAATATAAGACAAAAATTCTGTCCACGAAAATTCTTCTTCGTATGGATTATTTTGATTAATAAACTTTATAATCCTTTTTAACTCCTTTAGTCTTCCAGGGTCTAATTGTTCTTGCAAATACATTTTTAAATATTTGTTTATAATTGCTGAGTTTTTTAAACTCACTTCTAGCAATATTGCTGTAGCTTTAGAGGGTGTTACATCTAATGCATAGGCTAAACTGTTTATCTTTTCAGCGATTTCCTGTGTAAAACGAATTGTAATACGATCTGTCAGACCGTCTATCTTTTGACGTTGTAAAGACGTTCTTTCTAGGTCCCCAATATAGCATGTATTTCCGAACACTAAATCTCTTCTAAAGTATTCTGATAAAAGGTCCATTACTTGTTTAGAATATAAACCAATCGAACAAATCTGCTCTGCTACATCTTTTACTGGAATAGTAGTTATATAGGAAATCCGTGAAATTGTTTCTTTAAGATTAATAGAAACAGTTGGTTTAATGTCCTTTTTTTTATCTGAACGTGTCTTCCTCTGTTTTTCTTCTATTTTCATTTTGCCCTCCATTTTCATACTTTAAGTTTTAACCAGTGTCCTAGTGTCCTAGATTTATTTTATGTATATGTGGTAGGGAAGAGGGGTATGTATAAATTTTTACTAATCTGTTAAACATAGAAATAAATACGGAAGGGGAGAGGATCTTTATGCGATTATCAAAAGAAGAAGCTAAAAAAATCGCAAAGATAGGTATTGAAGCGAGAAAAAAATATAATTTACCAGGAAAGAAAAAAAAGCAAAATAAAATTATTTTAGACAATAAAAAATAATAAAATATTTTATTAAACTTGTGCAAAAAAGAAAATATAGTCCAGCTATAATTTCTCTTTTATTATTTACTAACAAACCCTTTAAACCTATAATTAGTATATATGAATTATAGGTTTAAAGGAGGAGTTTATGAAGAAAAAGATATTCATGGGAGCCTTAATTGTAATCATCATTCTGGGTGTTACTCTTGGTTTCTTAGTAAACAAAGCAAATAATATGAAGAATGAATTCACAGGATTTAGAGAAGAACTTGACAAAGACTTCTTCCCACTACTTAAGGATACTAAAGAACATTTTGAAGCTATAGTTCAAAAAGGAAACTCCTACGAGTTAGAGAGTTGGTATCTTACAGGGGATGGAATGAATAATACCCTAAAGTATAATGCTAAGATAAAAGAAATAAGGGATAGAATTGTGAATAAAGATGTTAAGAACCAAGATACACTTGAGTTGAAGAAAAATGTTTTAAACTCATTATCTTTAATGGAAACTGCTTTAAAAGACATTAACACTTTTTACAAGAATGAAAACTCTCATTTACTATGGGATATGCTAAGTGAAGACACAGATAAGTTAACAAAGAACATTTCAGAACAAAACAAGATATTAGCTAAGTATTACAAATAAGAATCCATAAATAGGATTTTCATTTAAAAATTCTTTAGATTTGGAAAGCCTAAATGAACAGAAAGGAAACCATATTAATTAATCTTTTTCAAAATGGTTTCCTTTTATTAATTATATCTTGTAGGTTTACAAAACATTTTTGATCAAAAAACATTTCAAATCTACAATAGATTTTATTAAAATTACTAATAAAAAAATACATTTGGATATTGCAAATGTCATTATGTTAAGTAAATCTCCCATTATTTATTAATAAATAATGTATCAGATAAAATCTGTGTCTTATGCCTTGAAACGGTTATTTACCATTTTTTAATAATTCAATTGCCTTAGCAGCAGCTTCATTAGTTGAAAGACCTAACTTTTCACCCTCATTATGGAACATTTCATACATTTTAAGTGCATCATGTGCCACTTCAAACATCTTCTTATTGTCTTTAAAAGCATATGTTTTAAGACGAACATGATCTTCTTCTAAAACCTTAGTTGTATGTGTAGCATATATTGCCTTTGACTGTTGCTCACCTTTTGTTAAAGGATTTGATTTTCCAGATCTAAACTCATTTGTGTTAATATCTTTAAAGCTCATTCTTTTCCAATCCTTTCTATTAACTCATTAACTACACTTTGATACATATTTAATACCGCTTTATCATGCATATCTTCATTAGTAATACCATTTTTACTAAACAATTTTATACGTTCACGTTTCATTATTTGTGAATTAAATAAATGATCACTAAATATCTTCTTAGAGTCTTCAAGCACTTCATTATCGACTTTTCCCTTTTTTGTAACCAAATAAGGAATAACTCCAGCTAATTTAATATTCTCATTATAGTCAAGAAGGTCTTTTAAATACTCAATAAACTTTACAGATGATGCAAAGGACTGTTGATGTGTTTGCATAATAAGAGCCACATAATCACTAGCTACAATTGCATTATTGGTAAATTCACTGATTGTTGGCGGAACATCAATAATAATGTAATCGTAATCTTCTTTGATTTGATCAATTAGATATTTTAATAGATAAAATCTCTTTGTTTTATCACTAGTTAAGTCATATAAATGTGCTGGAAATCCTACTAAATCCAAATCACTTGGGAAGATATCTAACTCTGAATTTGCTTTAACAACACATTTAAGCAGATCCTCTTCTTGAATTGCTTCAAAAAGACTAGTTTTTACATTTGAATCCATATTGAATGTATTAAACATGATTTCAGTAGCATTAGCCTGTGGATCAAAGTCAATTAATCCAACCTTTTTTCCTTGCTTCTGTAATAAGTATGCTAAGATAGTTGCAAAAGTTGTTTTACCAACTCCACCTTTGAAATTAGAAATTGTAATTACTGTCATTTTTCATTTCTCCTTTTGTGTTATTCTACTTAATTTTACACTTTTACACAAGTAAAAAAGTGTAAAAAAACAATTAATACTTATCTTTAATTTCTCCACTAATCTTTTTTCAAGTTCTTCACCATTTAATTGCATGAGAGCATTTAAATGGATTTCATCAATTAAAACAATCCACTCTATAAGATGGAATCTTTCAGTTTCAACCGCTTGGTTCATATTTCCACATCATTTTACACTTTGCTATTTTTACACTTTTACACTATATGGTTTTAGAGAATAACTATTTTGTTTGCTCCTTTAAACCTACGCTTAAATTCTTTCTTTACTTTTATCTTAGCAATTCTCTTAATGATGCCTAAATCGAACATAATCCGCTTGATCTCCCTAACCCCTTATGTATTTCATATGCTATTTCAAATTAAATCAAACCAACACTTACTTCTTTAATCATGTTTTAACGCCTTTTTTTACACTTTAGTTATAATAGAAGATAGTCTCAACTCATTTATTCCCCTATACTAAATGTTTTTATACCAAATCTAACTAAACAAATAGAGGTTGCAACTATTAAATATTGAAAAGGCTTGGCTTCTATACTTCTTACCCCATAAATAATTTAGCTTTCTTCCAATCATTGACTTGAGATTCACTACTAATAGAACTAATTATTTTTTAAATCCTTTCACATTTAATTATAAATATTGAATATTCAATATTTATAATTAAATCAAAACGTTAGAAAATACAAATAACATGATATTATTATTTATGTAATATTCATTCCAAAAAAGGGGGATTTTTCATGTTTATGAAAGTAATAATTGGAGCGTTAGCAACTGGAATTATGTTATCTGGTGCTGGAGGAGTATTTGCGGAAACACCCACTGATACAAGTGTAAAATTGAAAACAATTGATAATAAAAAAAGTTTTGTTAAAAAACTTGAAAAACAAGACTTTCCTGGCTACAAATCAAAAAAGGAAATACCTGCTGTAAAAGAGTGGAATGGAGTGACTTGGTATTTAAAAGGAGCAACTGAAGTAAGTAAAAATTCATGGACAGGACATTATGAAGGATGGCGAACAAGTAATAATTAAGAAACTTTAATTAAGTGTTTTCAAAGAAAATACTTACAAGGTTTATTTTCATTTATTACTCAAATAAAAGCAAAAAGACAGCAATAGATCAGCTGTCTTTTCTTTTTTGATTTATAAACATTCTATTTTTTAGGCATCCATGTATGTCCGCAATTCATGCAACCATTAATAATATTCTTTCTACCTATAAATCCACTAATTAACGCTAAAGGAATTGAAAACCAGAAAAGAATCACCATTGATAATGCTATAAACATATTTTCCCCAGCTAAACTAGCATTAATTAAAGAAATTACTTTATAAAACACAAGTAAACAAAACAAAACTATAGCTACTCTTTTAAAACTATAACCACGTTTATTACCAATTACTTGATCTGATTTACACTTCCTACAAATAACTTTTCTTTTTACCTTTTCTTTTTGTACTTTCATGTTCAATCATCCTTATTAACTATTAATTTTAATAAATTAATTATAAAATATATTAACTTCAATAAGATACAGATATTATCAAAACAAGCAAAAGAACCCTAAAAGCTAAGTTCTTTTGCTTGTTTTTGAATGTAAACTTTTAAATATTAGTTTACTTTCAAACCCTCAAAAACATTGGACTCACATAAAATACCCTGATATCCTTGAAACATTCAACAAAAGTATACATTTAAAACATGATAAACAAAGATATTAAAATGCCCGTGATCAAAAAAGAAAAAGCTAGATTCATGCTAGCTTTTTTACATAATTCTCGAAAGCGGAAGTCAATGTATCTTGTTTATTTAACATTAGCATCCGTTTGTTTCACAAACAAAGACCATTTAATTTAAAAACTTATAAAAAATGGTTCCAATCACTACTACACAACTAGTTCTTTAATGGTGTTAAGTATCCCTTCTGAATAAGAACCTATGGTTAAACGCTCATGTCCATTTTTTGCCTCACTTGTAGCATTCTCAAGTAAATAACCGAATTTTACAGCCTGTAACATTTTCAAGTCATTACCACTATCACCGAAGGCAATTGCATTTTGTCGGTCTATCTTAAATTTTGCTAATATATATCTCACAATCTCGTCTTTTCCAGTCCCTAAAGGGATAAAATCAATATCATATGCATTCTCTGGATCTCCAGCCAAAGGATTACATTGATTGATGTTTATACTAATTTTAAAATCACTAGCAACTTGTCTAATATGGTTAAGGTTTAATTGATCGTCCTTTTCATTCTTGCTGAAATAGTAGTAATTGCTTTTGTATTTTGATGCACCCATCTGTGATTGGCTATCTAAAGCAATATTTTTAGAAGCTAACAAATCAACTATCTCTTTTATTTTATCGGGATGGTAATTGCCATTATCAAACCTGCTAAGCCATTCTTTATCAATTTCACCTTGTTTTAATTTGTTGAAATAATGAATTTCTGTTCCCAAATCACTTGCAATAAAATGAGGAAGATACTGAAATCCACCCCTCTTCATTTTTTCAAGAACAGCCTCAATGTTACTACCTGTTACCAAGCCAAAAAGTAAACCAGAAATCCTACTTTTTTCTACGATAGTCTGTTCTAATGCTTGTATTTGACTTTTTCGTTCAGCGGTTAATTGGTGAGGAAAGTACGTTTCATCAAAATCACTAAATACAATGTACTTAGGATTTGGTATTTCTGGTAAAGTTCTAAATAGATTGTAGTCCATAGAGTAACCTCCATAAATTCTTCTCTCATTCACCTTCATCTTACTATAAATATCCAATTACTTATATAACTAAACTGCCAGTTAATTGAACAAGAAACAATGTATATCATATACATGCTCGGTTAACATAACGTATCATTATAAGAAGTTATCCTCACCAACAATTCCCGACTTATCAACACCTTGTGAAATATCCTCTTCACCTACGTATGCAGTTTCTTATTCATCTCATTATATTTTAGTGGTTAAAAGCAATCATTGTCTTTATTTCCTTTACTTCATATGTATAAAAGTTCGCATAAACAAAAGGCCAACTTATAGGTAAAGTGACAGAACAAATGCTCATCTATATAAAAATAGTAGAAGTGTAGATTTGAGGGATTCACACACTTCTACTAAATCATGTAATCAATCCATTATATGCGGCATATAATTTCTTACAAATTAAACAATCTCTGAATTAAGGATTTCTTTGGAACTGGAATCTCTTTCTTATCTTCTTGTAGTAGTGTTATGGCTTTATCTAACTTATTTTGTAGCAATTTAATTTCTTGGTCCTTTTCTTCTGCTATGGATCGTTCCTGTATTAATAGATCTATAATGGTTTGGTTTTGCTGGACTATTTTATCCTGTTGTTCAAACATGTGTACAAACCGTTCTTTCATCATAAAACTCTCTTCCTGTGAACGTTCAGCCTCTAAAAGCGTTATATCAGCGTTATCAGATTCGTGAACGCTATCCGTTTCCGTTGCGTTTATCCCCTCATATAGCTTATTCTCTGCATCCTGAGGGCTATTCGATGTATTGTCTTTAAATGTCTCAGGAGCTGCAATGTCTTCATTACTAACAGTGGCAGCGGCTTCGTCTAGTTTCCAATTTTGCTTTAGATATATTTTCATCTGTCTCAGTATCTCTATATCTTTTTGATAATATATTCGCTGGTTGCGATCATTACGTTCAAATGTGTAATCCATCTTTTCTAATTCAATGGACCATCTACGAAGTGTATTGGCGTTTATTTCTAATTGCTTTGCTACTTCTTGAGCAAAATAACCATATTCCAAGCGTTACACCTCCGTTTTTCTACAAACTTTATTAGTTATATATATCTTTTATATACATAATAGGCCGAACCCTTTGTCTTCCCTTAGTTTCCCTAAAAATAGTCAAAAATCGCTAAATTTATTAATTATTAATATAAAAAATTTCTAAATTTTAATTGAATAATAGTTTAATTTTGTCGGGTTCATTTTTATGTACATATTACAAATAAATGTAAAGTTATCATTTTTAAAAATAAAAATTGGAACAATAATAAATAACTAATTCAAATAAATATAAAGAGCAAAGGGAGATAGCGTAAAAGCCTTGAGGCTCTAAGTGTAAAAGAATTATTAAAAATATTTAAATGTAGAATAAACAATTTAACAAGAAGTCTACTAAATAATTAACAATTAACAAGAAGATTATTCAATAATTAACAATTCAACAAGTTTTCTATCGAATTATCACATATACACAAGTCTTGAATCGTAATAGAGAAAATAGAAAAAGAACACAAGAATAGGAGAGTTGATGTTTAAAACTTACTTTTCCTGGTGTTCTTTTTTGTTTCCTTTATAGTTTTCCACGACTAATAGCCTTATGCTTTATTTTAAAAAATAAAGCATAAGGCTGAAATAAAGTAGATTTTTAATTTTTTATTTTATGCCTTTAAGGCATCTGGTACAGGAATATTATTAGTTGTTAGAGCCAGCACTAGATCATGCCTCATATCGCTATAAGAATCATCTGGTATATATTTAGTCCTCCAGGACAGAATAGATTCACGGAATTTAGCACGCATAAACGCTCCTAAAACGCTTACTTTGTTACCAGATTTCACAAAATTCTCTAGCTCATCTAATGCATATGTCATTGTATATGTCATAAATCTCTTAATATCTTTTGTATGTTTTAGAAATTGAGCAATTGTGGAGATTTCATTTTTAAATGCAACAATAAGATCATTGTCTTCTTTCATAGACAATGGTAATTTTAAAGACTTCAAGCGATCCTTTGCTTCTTTTCTCATATGTGCTTCTTGTTGTCTTAAAACTTTATTTTGTGATTCAATTACACATTCAGCAGAAATGTGAACGTTAAATTTTGTGATGAAAATTTGTTCAACATACTCTTTGATACGAGTCAGCCTACCCATATTAGGTTTACGCACTTCTGTATTTGAAGCTGTAAAAGGGAAAATAGGTCTAATAATATTTAAGTATTCACGTACTTTTTTAGCATTACGTCCTAGTTTTTCTTTTAGGTAACTCATCGTGCGTTGTATAATGAATTTTTCAATTTGATTTTTATTCTCTAGACCTATTTTTCTAGTAAATGTATTACATAAGTCTAAAAGTAATAGAATACCTTTTGAGTCACGGTGAGAAACTAATTGTTTTAAAACTTTAGAATCTAGTAAATGGTTAGGAATTCGGAAATAAGAGAGCTTTCCAATGTCTTGTTTAGTTGTTTCTTTATATGTACGGTTTAATCTAGCATAGTTACAAATTTCATAAATTGAGATTCCGTTAATAAAAACTTCTCGAACCATTCCAGATTCTAATAATGCTTGAAATCCTGTATGTACAGTCGTATATGCAATACCAGAAGCATTGGAAATAATAGATAATTTAAAATCACGAGGTAATAAACCTACATCATTTACATAAAAATGTAAGTAAATATAGGTTGCTAAGGCTGATGAAGGAAGTGAATATTTGCCTAGCTCGTTATTTTTAAGTAGATAATGGCGTGTTTCATCAAACATTTTTACTCCACGCATGAGGAACTTTGATGATATGTTGCTTGTGGTATCTAATTTTATATTTGTAAGTTCATTGATATCAAAATCATTGTTTGTGAACATGAAAAAGCCTCCCTAAATTTCCCACCTAAATATAAGAGAATTAGAGAGTTTTGTATTCACAAACCTTTATAACTTATGATATAATTTAGTCATAAATAATTTTGTGATTAAAACTCTGCTAATGGGAGTTTTTAATTGATTCAAAGTTTGCCGACCTAGATCAATTAAAAACTGAGGTGGAGTTTTATTTTTTTGTGATTTTTTATTATATAAATGTGTTTCTTTAGATTATTTATCTGTAATTACTTTTTATTCTATAACGTTTTCCCAATAATTACAATATACTTAAAGTGTATGTTGTATACTTTTGGAGAATAGTAATAATTTCATATAAATAATTATACCATAAAGAAGAACTATAGTTCTGAAATTTTGGAATTTTTATACACTAAAAACAAATTATAATTAAAAATAAAAGGCTTGAG
>NZ_QPEL01000139.1:0-9481 GCF_008368965.1 Bacillus sp. AY2-1
AAAATAGTTTGCTATTTTAAAAAAGTGAGGATATAATTTCTAAATAAAAATGATAATTATTATCAATAAATATTATAAAATAAAAATAATTATAAAAAACAACTGAATATAAAGGATGAAATGAAACATGTTACATAAGTCTGCTGTATATGCTGGCAATAAGCACATGAAACATATTAAGTTCATATGTTTCATGTGCTTATCAATTTTATGTTTAATCGGATCTATATTTTTAGCTATTGCATTCGGTGCAAAGGATATCCATTTGCAAACCGTATGGACAGCGGTTTTTGATTATAATCCGAAATTAACGCAGCACCAAATTATATATGAATTAAGGCTCCCAAGGGTAATTGGAGCAGCAGTTGTAGGAGCAGCTTTTGCGGTCGCTGGGGCTGTTATGCAAGGAGTAACACGAAATCCTTTAGCTGATGCAGGTGTGCTTGGCATAAATGCAGGTGCGATGTTTGTAGTAGCACTTAGTTTTGCCTTTTTTCCGCATATGCCATATTCCTATTTAATGATTGTCTCTTTTATTGGAGCGGTTTTAAGTACAGTACTCATTTTTATTATCGGATCGGCCACATCAGGCGGATTAACACCAATGAGGTTAACGATTGCTGGAGCGGTTATGGCAGCGCTTTTACATTCATTAAGTTCAGGTGTTGCGATTTATTATGATTTAAGCCAAGATTTAGCGTTTTGGTATGCTGGTGGTGTTGCAGGGGTTAAGTGGGAACACTTGAAATTTTTAGTCCCTATTATTCTTATAACGATTATTTTTGCGACAATGCTAGGGAGATCTATTTCACTCATATCAATGGGAGATGATGTTGCTACAAATTTAGGAGTGAAAACGAACCGAACGAGAATACTAGGGATGATTATAGTAGTCATTCTTGCAGGTGTATCTGTTTCAGCTGTTGGTTCTATCGGATTTGTAGGACTCGTTATTCCGCATATTGCTAGAAAATTAGTTGGTGTTAATTATCGACTCATTATTCCTATGTCAGCATTATTAGGTGCTATGTTATTAGTTTTAGCTGACCTAGGAGCAAGAGCAGTAAACCCTCCTAAAGAACTTGCGATAGGAATTATGGTAGCTCTTGTTGGAGTTCCGTTCTTCCTCTATATAGCACGTAAAGTTGGGAGGGAGCTATAAGTGAAGGGTCTTATTAACACAGATAAAAAAAGAGCCATTACTGTAACTACAATATTCGGTTGTATTGGTATCGCTGTCATTTTACTTAGCTTAAATACAGGGACACTTAGTATTGCACCGCTCAAAGTAATTCAAACGCTTTTCGGTTATGGTGATTTTGAAAGTGCAACCGTGCTATACGATTATCGTATGCCAAGAATTATAATCACAATGTTAGCTGGTATTGGCCTTGGGATTTCCGGTGCGATTTTACAAGGATTATCACGTAACGCACTTGCAGACCCTGGTATTTTAGGATTGCATTCAGGTGCATCTTTCGGGCTAATTATATTCGTTACTTTCTTTCATTCTATTAATGAGAATGCATCGATTTTAATACCGTTATTTACATTCGGTGGGGGAATACTAGCTGCATTTTTAATTATTATACTTGCGAGTGATCGATCAAAAGGTTTACTTCCTATTAGACTTATTCTCGTTGGTATTGCTGTTTCAGCTGGATTTAGTGCGATTTCGTTATTTTTCTCTCTCAAGTTAAATGATGAGACATATACATTCGCTTCCAGATGGTTAGTTGGTAACGTGTGGGGAAGGGATTGGATTCATGTCCTTGCATTATTACCTTGGATTTTCATACTAACCCCGTATGCATGGCTAAAATCTAAAACGTTAAATGCATTGTCACTAGGTGATAGTGTGGCAGCAGGACTTGGTGTTTCTGTTCAAAAAGAACGGTTACTACTTTTAGCTACAGCGGTTGGATTATCTTGCGCGAGTGTATCGATGGCAGGAGGAATTGGTTTTATCGGTTTAGTTGCTCCGCATATTGCAAGAAAGTTAGTAGGTACTACGTATCAACATTTTCTTCCTTTAGCTGGCATTATCGGAATGATTATTTTAGTGCTAGCAGATACGATAGGTCGTTCTATATTTGAGCCAAACTCTATTCCAGCTGGTGTAGTAGTGGCAGCTTTAGGAGCACCGTATTTTCTTTATTTACTTACAAAAACAAAATAAATACTTCAAAGAGGAGAACATATGAAAAAGAAACTTACTATTTTATTTAGCATGATGTGTATTTTAGTATTAGCAGCATGTGGTCAAACGAAAGCTAATGAAGAGGCAACGAAAAAAACGGAAAAAAGTAATGACCCAAAAATTGCTTCAATGTCTATTCATTTAACAAATGATTTACTTGCATTAGGAATTACACCAGTAGGTTCTGTTATTGGGGGAGATTTAAAAGATTTCTTACCGCACGCTAAAGAGAAGTTGAAAGATACGAAGAAGCTTGGTGTTGTAACAGATCCGAATATGGAAGCGTTACTTCAATTAAAGCCAACTGACATTTATGTTGATGAAAAATATGCTGGTAAAGATGTAGCGAAATACGAAAAAATTGCAAAAACACATTCTTTCAATTTAGATGAAGGTACGTGGAGAGATCATTTAAAACAAGTTGGTAAACTTGTAAACCGTGAGAAAGAAGCAGATAAATATATTCAAGATTACGAAGAGCAATCAAAACGAGTAAAAGGTTTAATAGATAAAGAGCTAGGTAATAACGAAAAAGTAATGGCAATTCGCGTTACTGCAAAAGAATTGCGTGTATTTAGTACGAAAAGACCGATGGGACCAATTTTATTCCAAGACTTAGGGTTACAGCCTGCAAATGGTGTAGAGAAAATTGATGGAAACCGCCCTTTCGAAGTCATTTCACAAGAAGTATTACCTGACTTTGATGCAGATGCGATTTTCGTTGTTGTAAATAGAGATGATAAAGCAAAAGCAGCATTTAAACAACTTCAAGAAACGCCAATTTGGAAAGACTTAAAAGCAGTTAAAGGCAAGCACGTATACATTATCAATGATCAACCATGGCTGGACTATTCTGCTTTAGGAAACAAAATGGCAATGGATGAAGCGGAGAAAATGTTTACGAAATAATATAGTTTTGCTATTAGGAAAGGCCCTCTAAATTTGGAGGGCCTTTCTATTATTGTTAGAATAAATAAAAAATTATACAATGAAGTTAATTCAATATGGAGGAGATGTGCCAATGTCAGTGCTTATTGTAAGTATCCCATTTATGAAACAGTTTATGGAATAAGGGGATAAATAGTCTAAAATAAGTATCCCCGTTATTTAAAAGGGGGAGTTTGAAATGACAATGAATCTTTTTCGAAATAAAACGATTAAATTATCAGCTATGAGAGAAATAGATGCTGAAGTAATGGCTATGTGGCAAGAAGATAGTGAGTATTTAAGACATGTTGATACAGATGTAGCATTCCCGCAATCTTTAAATGAAATAGCAAGTGATGAGTTATTAAAAGGACGGAGATCGAATAGTGTTTCTTTCATGGTAAGGACAGTTCAAGAAGATCGCTTAATTGGTTTTGTGGCGATTCATGGTATAGAGTGGAATAACAGAACAGGTTTATTAGCCATTGGTATAGGAGATGCGAATGATAGAGGAAAAGGATATGGGAAAGAAGCAATACATCTTATTCTAAAGTATGCTTTCTATGAATTGAATTTACACCGCATCGGTCTCGATGTTATTTCGTATAATAAACCTGCCATTGCATTGTATAAAAAGATGGGTTTTCAAATGGAAGGCTGTATGAGAGAAGCGGTTCAAAGAGATGGGAAGTGTTTTGACCGTCTGATTATGGGGATATTGCGGGATGAATGGATAGAGCTGCAAGGTTAGAAAGTACATTCGAAATTATATATGTAGTATGCAGGAGATATAATGGTAATTGGCGAAAATTTACAGTGTGTTGATTGAATTTATAAGGAGTCATGCAAAATGAATTTAGAAAAGGCAAAACCAGTAAATGAAGAGGTCGCCGAATTAAAAGAACTTATTAAAGAGTTACACGGAAGTGTGCACCAACTTCAAAGTGAAGTGCAGCAACTAAGGCACGAAAGACCAGTTGTTGAAGTGAGAAAAGGTGTTCAATTATCACCAACAATTGTCGGACAAATTGGTGGTATGATTTTAGGTGGTTTAGCAATTATCGGTATATTTTGGTGATGAAAAAAGGTTTGCAGCACGGATGCTGCAAACCTTTTGTATTTGACGATATAATTTCATGCAATACAACTTTTACATTAAATAACGTAAATATATATAAGCATGTGATAACAAGAGTGCAACAATAGTTAATGGTAAACCAATTTTTAAGAAGTCCATATAAGAGAAGCCATGTCCTTCACGTTTTGCAATACCAGCAACGACTACGTTTGCAGATGCTCCGATTAGCGTTCCATTTCCTCCTAAGCAAGCTCCAAGTGATAACGCCCACCATAGTACTTCGATTTGCGGAGAGTCGACAGATAGTCCGAGTCCTGTAGCTAAGTCTTGAATAAGCGGGATCATCGTTGCGACAAATGGGATGTTGTCGATTGTCGCAGATGCGATGCCAGATACCCATAAAATAAGTATAGCTGCGAATCCGATGTCACCGTTTGTTACGTCGAGTACTTCTTTTGCAAGTGAAGAGATAAGTCCGATATCAATTAACCCGCCAACGAGAACGAATAGTCCGGCGAAGAAGAAAATGGTTACCCATTCAACGTGGGCAAATACATCTTCAATATCATGTTCTTTCACGCCGGTTAACATAAGAAGTGTAGCGCCTGTCATCGCGATAACAGCAGCGTCTACATGAATAATCGAATGAAGTACGAAGCCTAAAATAGTTAGTCCTAAAATCGAAATGGATTTTAAAAGGAGGCTTTGATCTTTAATGTAATCTTTTTCGTTTAATGCCATTAGTTTTTCGATTTGTTCAGATGTTGTTTTTAGTTTGTTACGATACATGAAGTAAATAATGCCAAGTGTCACAATAGAAATAATAATTACGATTGGAGCTAAGTTAAGTAAAAAGGCGTTAAAGTCTAAATGTTTGTTTGCTGATCCAATCATAATATTAGGTGGATCACCGATTAATGTTGCTGTTCCGCCTATATTTGAAAATAGCACTTCTGAAATCAAATAAGGCACAGGATTTACTTTTAAAATACGTGTAATGGATAATGTAACAGGAACGATTAATAAAACGGTTGTTACATTGTCCAAAAATGCTGATCCGACAGCGGTTAATAGGGATAGTAATAATAAAATGCGAATCGGTTTTCCACCAGCTGCTTTTGCCGCTTTAATGGCCACAAATTCAAATACGCCTGATTGACTCGTAATATGTACGAGAATCATCATCCCGATTAAAAGGGTGATCGTTTCCCATTGAATATGTGATGTGAAAGCGGTATGTAAATCTACAACTCCAAAAATAATCATAATAGCAGCACCGAATAGTGCGATTACAGCACGATTCAATTTTTCAGAAATAATAAATCCGTACGTGATTAAAAATACGGCAATTGCAAAATAATATTGCCAATTTGCTACTTCATGTGCTGATTGTTCCAATCATGTCACCTTCTTTAAAGTATGTATTCAATTGTCGAAATGTATCTCGCTGCAATAATGCGGGATAAAATATATTGTAGCAAATTCAAAAAAGAAAGAAAACTATTTAACGAAGTGAAGGAAAAAATGTATTTTTTACATATCATATAAAAAATATAAAAAACGCAGTGCAAATTATTAGGAAAAGTGAGCGTTGTCCTCTAATATAGAGATAGCAATTTACATTATTTTTGCGTAAAATGGTTTAAAGAGGTGAATTCCGATGGAAATAGTAAAAGATAGTTCTCTTATTCAAAATGAAATTGAACGTTTTGTAAATAAAGATGTATATATTCATTTAGAAACGACAAACGGAGCATATGCATCACACATAAATGAAAAGATGATGACAGTTGGTGCTTTCATTCGAAATGCGATTATCCGTTTTGAACGCGGGAAGATAACTGGAACAAATCCATACCGAGTTGGTCTGAAAATGGATCACGGTTGGGTATATGCTGAAGGTATTACGCACTGGGAAGTAGACGATCAAGAGCGTTTATTATTAGCTGGACATGATAATTTAGGTCGTCTAGCAGTTGCACTTGAGTTAAGCTTAACACCATTTAAGTAAGAAGGAGGGAAACTTATGGAGAGACATGTACTTGTTGTATTTCCGCATCCAGATGATGAAGCATATGCTGCGGGAGGAACAATTCGCTTATTAACAGATCAAGGAGTACCTGTAACATATGCATGTGGTACTCTAGGACAAATGGGACGTAACATGGGTAAGAATGTATTCGCTAACCGTGAAACGATTCCACATATCCGTGAGAAAGAATTGAAAGATGCTTGTGAAGCGATGGGCATTAAAGATTTAAGAATGCTTGGCTTCCATGATAAAACGTTAGAGTTTGAAGATGTTGATTTTGTTGCTGACAAAATTGAAGCAATAATTCAAGAAGTAAATCCATCTCGAATTATTACATTTTACCCAGAGCACGGTGTACATCCAGATCATAATGCATTTGGCCGCGCTGTCGTTCGCGCTGTATCACGTATGCCAAAAGAAGAGCGCCCAGTTATTCATGCTGTTGCGATTACGAAAAATCGTGAGGCAGTATTAGGAGAACCGGATGTTGTAAATAACATTAGTGAAGTATTTGATCATAAATTAACTGCACTAGGTGCGCACCGTTCACAAACAGAAGCAATGCTTGAAGACACGCATGCAAAAATAAAAAATAAAGATGCAGCAACATTAAAATGGCTGCAACTTGAACAGTTTTGGACTTATAAATGGGAGTAGACTAGAAGGATACCTTCTAGTTGCTCTTACATAGAAAAAGCGCCGTCACTTGTGATGGCGCTTTTTCTTGTTGAAGACTATATATTTCTTAGGGGGCTTCAAAATTTAAAAATTAACGTGCAGTATAGCCTCCATCAACAAGAAGTGTTGTACCGTTAACAAAACTAGCATCATCACTTGCTAAAAATAAGACAGCTTTAGCGATTTCTTCTGGTGTTCCAAGTCGGCCTTGCGGATGAAGTGAAGCTAAATATTCTTTCTGTTGAGGATTAACACTACCAAGTAAAGGGGTGTCAATATAACCAGGGCACACCGCATTAATACGTATTCCATATTTAGCGTAGGCAGTACATAAATTTTGAGTTAATAGTTTCACGCCACCTTTTGCAGAGGAGTATGCTGTTGGGGTAGGTAATGAAACAAAACTATGAATCGAACCAGCGTTAACGATGACACCACCTGTACCTTGTTTAAGAAATTGTTCAATCGAATATTTATCAGAAAGGAATACCCCAGATAAATTAATATCAATAGTTTTTTTCCATTTTTCATAGGATAATTCGTTTGCTGGTGCATCATCAGCAACGCCGGCATTGGCATACATAATATCTAATTTACCGTATGTACTTACAGTCTCATGAATTAGCTGTTTAATATCTGCTTCTTTTGTTACATCGGTTTTAATAAATAACGTATTATATCCATGTGCATTCAATTCATCTGATAGGTCTTTTCCACGTTCAGAAAAGTCAGCAATAACTACTTTTGCACCTTCTTCGATAAAAAGACGAACGGTAGATTCGCCAATTCCACTTGCACCACCAGTTATGATTGCTACTTTGTCTTTCAATTTCATATAAACCTCTCCATTCATCAATGAATTTAAGTCGAATTTTAAAATCTGGTTATATCACTATTAACCTTAAATAGTAAGTAGATAGAAGAAAAAGCTCGCGTTTACTTAATTGTAAGAGTGCTATTTTTTCTTTAGTGTACTTTTTGATACAGTTATGGACGAAAATATTAATTTGGTCAATCTTATCATTAGATTGAATATTTGGTAAAGAGCTCTCGAACAGAGCGAGTGCCGATGCTGAAAAATTAAAATAAACATTCAGTATTATTTGTAGGGTAAGGAACAAAGGGGAGAGATGCATAACGAAAAATACTATGCTAGTTAAATAGGAAAAAGCCTTGCAGGGGGGCAAGGCTTTAAACAGGGTATTAAAAATTATTGATTTATTAAGAATAACTTCTTCTTGTGAATAAACTAATTTTAGCATGATAACTCATATATATGTGTTACGAATTTGTGAATAAAAACTCAATGATAAAAGTATGAGTGCAAGGAAATAATGTATTTGAAATATGCATTATTACACAAAGTTCAGTTGAAATAGGGAGGGAAATAAAAAAGCGCAATGAGCAAAATAATTAAAAGACGAATTATACCAAAGATTAGTGGAACGCCTAATACTAAATTACTTTTTGCATTTAATTCTTTAGAACTGATTTTTAATAATGTATATAAGAAGCGTATATTTTGAATTATTTAATAGAATAATATATATTTATATTGATTTAGTGATTTTAGTTTTTTTAAAATGGGGAAATGGATATGAAGGTTAAATTTGCCGTAATAAAAGATGAGAACTTTGATTGTAGTTTATTGGAAACAAAATTATTGAAAACTTTTAAAGAAGTAGATTGTGAAGCAGATATTGTAAAGGTTGAGGATGAAATTTTTGAAAACAATGATATACAAATGCATTTGTCAGAAATAACCATTAATGTTACTGGGAAAAATATCGGATTTAGATCCGTTTCAGCCAGTATATTTATTGTTCTAGAGAGTTTATCAATACAGCTATTTCGTATTCATATTAGTATACTTTAAGCAATTCAAAAAGTGGATTCTTCAGAAAATCATACTGATTATATTGAGTTGTAAATATGAAAATAATAGAAATTATCGTAGGTGCTCCCGAATGTTGGATTGCACATTGTTTGTTGTTAAATAAACAAGGGATACTTTTTCTAATTTGAACGTATCTTAACGCTAATTTATAAATAGAAGAATGGAAACATGTGAGTAATTCAATTAAATTGTACAAATAATTTGGTACGCGGATATACGGAATGTATTCACAGGTAAGAGGGTTGTCTCATAATATATATAGATTTTTCTATTAAGATGAACAGAGGGTGTGAATATATGGAAGATGTTTACGCTAAAATTGACAGTCTCAAGGCGGAGCAAAAAGAAATTATGCGAGACATTCGAAATTTAGAAACGCGTACCACTATTAATGAGAAAGACATAGCAACAATCAATAAGCAATTAGAAAAAATAAGTACAAACACAACTTGGATTTTGCGAATTATTATTAGTACGATAATAATGTCAGTTTTAGGATTGATATTAAAAGGAATGATTTAGTCTTGTGAAATAGAACAATATAAAAGAAAGAGGGGAGCTCCCTCTTTCTTTTATATAAATGAGAAGCTATAAATTTTCCGTTTCCTTTTCATCTGCATATTTTTCCTCTAAAGAAATTAATAGAGGAATGGATACAGTTACTAGAAT
>NZ_QPEL01000014.1:0-37492 GCF_008368965.1 Bacillus sp. AY2-1
TCATCTTGCTTAGAGTTTAGTTGTTTCTCCTGAGAAGAGTCATCTTGCTCGTTATTTTTACCTTTAGTATGTTTCATACTTCTAGTCTGTTCTTTGTTATCGTCATCTGGATTGTTAGACTGCTGCTCCCAGTTATCGGCTTCTTTTGCCTCTGTTGTATTTGATTTTTTTTTCTTACGAAACCAATTCCAAATCATATGTATGCCCTCTTTAATTGTGTAATATAGTGCTATTTTGTGGCTAATTTTGTATATTATTCATTTATTTATGAAAAGAAGGAGGAGATTGGTTTACATAGAAAAAAACCTTTAGTAAGCAGTTCATACTATAACGGGGAGAGGGAGAGTCTGTGCAAATTGTAAAAAAGGAGAAGTTTGTTTTAAAAGAATTTACGTTTGAAAATGGTAGGGAAATTCCTGTTCAAATGGGGTACGAGACATATGGTACGTTAAATAGAGAAAGGTCAAATGCAATTTTGATTTGTCATTACTTTAGTGCAACAAGTCACGCAGCGGGGAAATATACAGTGCATGATGAGGAGCTTGGTTGGTGGGATGGGCTCATCGGACCTGGAAAAGCAATTGATACAAATAAGTATTTTGTTATATGTACAGATAATCTTTGTAATGTGCAGGTGAAGAATCCATATGTGATTACAACGGGACCGAAATCAATTAATACAGAAACTGGAGAAGAATATGCAATGGATTTTCCGGTTTTTACATTTCTTGATGTAGCTCGTATGCAATATGAGTTAATAAAAGATATAGGAATCTCCAGATTACACGCTGTAATGGGACCTTCAGCAGGAGGAATGATTGCGCAGCAATGGGCTATTCACTATCCTCATATGGTAGAGCGGATGATTGGTGTTATTACGAATCCACAAAATCCAATTATCACCTCAGTAAATGTAGCGCAAAATGCGATTGAAGCAATTCAACTAGATCCAAGTTGGAAAGATGGAAAATATGGAGAAGAGCAGCCGATAAAGGGGCTTTATTTAGCAAATAGAATGATGTTTATGAACGCGTTTGATGAGCATTTTTATGAAATGACATTTCCTCGTAATAGTATAGATATAGAACCTTATGAAAAGTTTTCTACATTAACATCATTTGAAAAAGAGATAAATAAAGCGACATATAGAAGTATAGAGTTAGTAGATGCAAATTCATGGATGTATACTGCGAAGGCAGTTTTATTGCATGATATTGCACATGGGTTTTCTTCACTAGAAGAATCTCTTTCTAACATAGAAGCGAATGTACTTATGATTCCGTGCAAACAAGATTTGCTTCAGCCGCCACGTTATAATTATAAAATGGTAGACATTTTGCAAAAACAAGGAAAATATGCGGAAGTGTATGAGATAGAAAGTATAAATGGGCATATGGCAGGAGCATTTGATATTCATTTATTTGAAAAGAAAGTTTATGAATTTTTAAATCGGAAAGTATCTAGTTTTGTGTAGGAAATAAATTATGTGAAAAAGGTGCAATATGTGTAGTAGGCACCTTTTTTTACATGATTTGTAGACGGAATATATATGTAGCGATTGCTATGCCGAAGAACGCTATACTAAGTAATAGAAATAAGAATGACATTTCTTGGGGAGATTTTATCTTTTTATTATTTTGCATACTAAGTGCAATAATTGCAGCGATTAAGAACACAATGCCCATAATGAAAAGAAAAAGCGACATTTTAATCGACTCCTTTCATAAAACAAGTATATTGAGGATACAATGTGCTAGTTATGTTTGTAAAGAATAAGTTTTGCGAGAAAATTGAGAAATAGCTTTTCGATTCTTTGCGTTCTTTCTTTTGCATGCTAAAATTGGTAGAGAATGTTTGTGGAAAAGAAACTAAAGGTTTTATTGTATATAAGGAGGAACTACATATGACAGAAGTTAAAACAATTACTACAGAAGAGGTACAAGTGCGTTTAGAAAATGGAGAAACGTTATTTCTAGTAGACGTAAGAGAAGATGAAGAAGTAGCGGCAGGAAAGATTCCAGAAGCTGTACATATTAAAATGGGCGATATCCCACATAAAGTAGACTTCTTTAATAAAGAGAATGAATATATCTTTATTTGTCGTTCAGGAATGCGCAGTGAAAATGTATGTCATTATTTAAATGAGCAAGGATTTAAAACAGTGAACATGGTTGGCGGTATGCTTCAATATGAAGGTGAAACGAAATAGTTAATAGTTAAAAACTTGAAACGAGTCTGTTTCAAGTTTTTTTCTTTTGCATACAGTATAAAAAAGGAGGAGGGGTAAATGGGGGTTAATTTGCGTAAAGTAAAAATTATTAATAATACAGGAGCTGTTAATGTTGGTGACTGTTATGATATCTCGCCTTTAGCTGTGGCGAAAGTATATGCAGGAGCTGGAGGATCGAGTGCGGCTATTTTTTTAAATGGAAAAAGACAGCCAGAAGCGGTGATTAGAACATCGGTATTTCTTCCGCCTTTGGCAACGAGTACACGTACGTTAGGTTCATAAAGGAAAGGTAGAGTGTAATTATGCCTGCGCATATAAAAGAGTTTGTTATTGTTAATAATACTGGGAATATATTTACAGGTGATAATTTGAGTGATACTTCATTTACTGCTACGAAATCGTATAGTGGTTCAATGGGGTGTACTTGGATTGATGTTGTTACAGTAATAGGGACAGAAACGAAGCTTTGTTTACAGCCGGGAGATTCGGTGACGACGACATATACAAGGGGCACCCCTGCTGGTACTGTAACAGGAACAAATATGGGGCAAAGTGTAAATACATCGGGTATAGCGCAAGCTGTCCCTAATACAGATAATATGGATTCAATTGCAGGACTCCCTTAAGGAATTAAGGGAGTTTTATTTATTTGAAATAAAAATAGTCTTGGAGATTATTTTTGTAAATAGATTAAGAAGAGGTTTATTTATTATGAAAAAGACGGTTTGTAGGTGGTGAAAGTGTGAAGAATCGTGATAATAAAGGGAAACAACAATCTAATTTTAGAATTCCACCAGAACTTATTGGTCCTACTTTTCCTCCTGTTCCAACTGGATTTACGGGTATAGGGATTACTGGTCCAACAGGTCCACAAGGTTCGACTGGACCGCAAGGACCGAGAGGATTTCAAGGTCCAATGGGAGAGATGGGTCCGACTGGACCTCAAGGTGTGCAAGGGATTCAAGGTCCAGTTGGACCAATAGGTGCAACTGGACCAGAAGGGCAGCAGGGAGCACAAGGATTGAGAGGACCACAAGGAGAAACTGGAGCGACAGGACCTCAAGGTGTGCAAGGGTTACAAGGTCCGATTGGTCCAACGGGAGCGACTGGGGCACAAGGTATACAAGGGGTACAGGGATTGCAAGGGCCAATTGGAGCGACAGGACCTGAGGGACCTCAAGGAATTCAAGGCGTCCAAGGGTTACCGGGTGCAACTGGTCCACAAGGAATACAAGGAGCACAAGGGATACAAGGAACACAAGGACCGAGTGGAAATACAGGTGCAACCGGAGCAACGGGTCAGGGGCTAACAGGTCCGACTGGAATAACAGGCCCAACTGGGATAACTGGACCATCTGGAGGACCTCCTGGCCCGACGGGGCCAACTGGTGCGACAGGTCCGGGTGGCGGACCGAGTGGGAGTACAGGTGCGACTGGAGCAACGGGGGATACTGGGGCTACAGGAAGTACAGGTGTAACAGGAGAAACGGGAACTACAGGTCCGACTGGAAGTACGGGAGCACAGGGCTTGCAAGGAATACAAGGTATTCAAGGGCCAATTGGCCCAACAGGTCCAGAAGGACCGCAGGGGATTCAAGGTATTCCTGGTCCGACAGGAATAACTGGTGAACAAGGAATCCAAGGGGTTCAGGGGATTCAAGGAGTAACAGGAGCAACAGGAGATCAAGGTCCACAAGGTATACAGGGGACTATAGGACCTCAAGGAGCGACAGGGGCAACAGGAGATCAAGGTCCACAAGGTATTCAAGGAGTACCAGGTCCATCAGGAGCAACAGGACCACAAGGTGTTCAAGGGATACAAGGTCCGATGGGTGATATAGGACCAACAGGTCCAGAAGGCCCAGAGGGACTTCAGGGCCCGCAAGGAATCCAAGGAGTACCAGGGCCAGCTGGAGCAACGGGTCCGGAGGGGCCGCAAGGGATACAAGGCATTCAAGGACCGGTAGGCGCAACAGGTCCAGAAGGTCCACAAGGAATACAGGGAATCCAAGGAGTGCAAGGGATAACGGGAGCAACAGGAGTACAAGGAGCAACTGGAATTCAAGGGATACAAGGGGAAATAGGAGCAACAGGTCCAGAGGGTCCCCAAGGAGTGCAAGGTGCTCAAGGGGCGATTGGTCCAACCGGTCCAATGGGGCCACAAGGAGTTCAAGGAATACAAGGCATTCAAGGAGCAACGGGAGCCCAAGGAGTGCAAGGTCCACAAGGAATTCAAGGAATACAAGGTCCTACGGGGACCACAGGAGATACGGGAGCAACAGGGGCGACAGGGGAAGGAACTACAGGCCCAACTGGAATAACGGGAGCAACAGGGGTAACGGGACCTTCTGGAGGACCAGCAGGACCGTCCGGCCCAACAGGGCCATCAGGTCCGACGGGAGTAACTGGTCCATCGGGTGGACCACCTGGCCCGACAGGAGCAACTGGTGCGACAGGAGTAACAGGGGATACTGGTGCGACAGGCTCAACTGGAGTGACAGGAGCGACAGGAGAAACGGGAGCAACCGGAGTGACAGGGTTACAAGGTCCTCAAGGAATACAAGGTGTGCAAGGAGATATTGGTCCAACTGGTCCGCAAGGGATACAAGGTCCGCAAGGGATACAAGGAGTAACTGGGGCGACAGGAGATCAAGGACCACAGGGAATCCAAGGCCCGCAAGGAATCCAAGGTCCAACCGGTCCCCAAGGAATTCAAGGGGAACAAGGCCCTCAAGGGATTCAAGGAGCAACCGGAGCCACGGGAGCACAAGGCCCACAGGGGATTCAAGGAATTCAAGGGATCCAAGGTCCGACCGGTCCTCAAGGCCCAACAGGAATACAAGGGGTACAAGGAGAGATAGGTCCAACCGGTCCTCAAGGTGTGCAAGGATTGCAAGGTCCCCAAGGTCCTACAGGGGCAACGGGAGCGCAAGGTCCCCAAGGAGTTCAAGGGATACAAGGCCCAACGGGAGCTACAGGAGCAACAGGAGCGACAGGTCCACAAGGAATTCAAGGCCCGCAAGGAATCCAAGGCCCAACAGGGGCTACTGGAGCAACAGGTTCCCAAGGACCAACTGGAAATACAGGTCCAACAGGTTCACAAGGAATCCAAGGTCCAACTGGTCCAACCGGAGCTGGAGCAACCGGAGCAACAGGAGCGACCGGGGCGACTGGAGTCAGTACAACTGCAACATATGCATTTGCGAATAATACATCAGGAAGTATTATTTCTGTTTTGTTAGGTGGCACGAATATTCCGTTACCAAACAATCAAAATATTGGACCAGGAATAACCGTTAGTGGTGGAAATACTGTATTTACAGTTGCGAATGCAGGAAACTATTATATAGCCTATACAATTAATTTAACGGCAGGATTACTTGTAAGTTCCCGTATAACTGTAAATGGCAGTCCGCTTGCGGGAACGATAAACTCTCCGGCAGTGGCTGCAGGTTCATTTAGTGCAACAATAATCGCTAACTTGCCTGCTGGAGCTGCAGTTAGTTTACAATTATTTGGAGTAATTGCGTTGGCTACATTATCTACGGCAACGCCAGGGGCTACTCTAACGATTATTAGATTAAGTTAATAAGCAGAAAACCTTGAAACTTTTATGTTTCAAGGTTTTTTTATCCTTGTATCTGGAAGTAAACCTCGTTAACCAGGGGGAGTGGATACCCTCTAATTATTTAAAGTTTCACTTTATTCACTTGGGCAAAAACATCGCAGTCCGAAAATATATTATAATAGAATGAAAAGAAAGAAATTTGGCAGAAAGGGAGGGTGGCGATGCAGGAGATGGTTAAAGATTTTTTTGGACGCCCACTTCAAGATTTACGTATATCTGTCATTGATCGTTGCAATTTTAGATGTACATATTGTATGCCGGCGGAAATATTTGGGCCAGATTATGCTTTTTTGAAAGATGAGTTTTTACTAACTTTTGATGAAATTGAGCGTTTGGCAAAATTATTTGTTAACATCGGTGTACGAAAAATTAGAATTACTGGCGGTGAGCCACTGCTTCGTAAAGATTTAACAAAACTGATTGCACGTCTCGTGAAAATTGATGGGCTAATAGATATAGGGTTAACGACAAATGCTATCCATTTAACGAAACAAGCGAAGGCATTAAAAGAAGCTGGATTACATAGAGTGAATGTTAGTTTAGATGCGATAGATGACGACATATTTAGGAATATTAATGGTCGAAATATTAATACGAAACCGGTGATTAAGGGAATTATAGCAGCTAAAGAGGCGGGGCTGGAAGTAAAGGTAAATATGGTTGTGAAAAAAGGGATGAACGATCAACAAGTACTTCCGATGGCTGCGTATTTTAAAGAGCAAGGAATCACGCTTAGGTTTATTGAGTTTATGGATGTTGGTAGTACAAATGGGTGGAATTTTGATCAAGTGGTTACAAAACGAGAATTGATTGAGATGATTCATAAGGTGTATCCGCTTGAGCCAGCTGAAGTCCATTACTTTGGTGAAGTTGCGAAGCGATATCGGTACGTTGGAACAAATGTTGAAGTTGGTTTTATTACATCTGTTTCTGAGTCATTTTGTGCCTCTTGTACGAGGGCAAGAATTTCGGCAGATGGAAAGTTTTATACGTGCTTATTTGCGACAGAGGGTTTGAATGTAAGAGAACTTCTTAGAGGAAATCTTTCGGATGAGGAGTTATTAAGTGTTATACAAGATGTATGGATGAATAGAAAAGATAGGTATTCGGATGAACGGACAGAAGAAAGTGCAAAAAATCGTCCGAAAATCGAAATGTCTTATATAGGAGGATAAGAAAGGGGGCTATCGCATGCAGGAGCGATATTCAAGACAAATATTATTTTCTGGTGTTAGAGAAGAAGGACAGAGAAAAATAAGAGAGAAGCATGTGCTTATTATTGGTGCTGGTGCTCTCGGTGCGGCAAATGCAGAAGCGATTGTTAGAGCAGGTGTTGGAAAAGTAACGATTGCTGATCGTGATTATGTAGAATGGAGTAATTTACAAAGACAACAACTATATACGGAAGAAGATGCAAAGCAGTATAAACCGAAGGCGATAGCGGCTGCAGAACATTTACAAGCGATTAATTCTGAGGTGGAAATAAATCCAGTTGTGACGGATGTAACGGTGCAAGAAATGGAAGAGCTAGTGCGTGATGTAGATTTAATATTAGATGCGACAGATAATTTTGAAACGCGTCTTCTTATTAATGATATTTCACAAAAGTATAATATTCCGTGGATATATGGTGGGTGTGTCGGAAGTTACGGAGTAACGTATACAATTTTACCAGGGAAAACACCGTGTTTTCGCTGTTTAATGGAGCATCCGGCGAGCGGAGCAACATGTGACACAGCTGGTATTATACAACCGGCAGTACAATTAGTAGTTGCGCATCAAATTACGGAAGCGCTGAAAATATTAGTAGAAGACTTTGGGGCGCTTCGTGAAACGATGTTATCATTTGATCTTTGGAATAATCAACAGATGGCATTTAAAGTGAATAGGCAGAAAAAAGATACTTGTTTATCTTGCGGAAGGTTACGTACATATCCGAGTTTAACATTTGAAGCACAAACAAAAACAGAAGTGTTATGTGGGCGAAATACAGTACAAATTCGCCCGGGTGTGCGGAAGAATTTTAATTTAGAAGAAATTAAAAAGCGCTTACAAAGAAGTGTAGAGATAAAGGCGACACCTTATCTATTATCATTTCCGGTAGAAGAATATCGTTTTGTTTTATTTACAGATGGCAGGGCGTTCATTCATGGGACGAATGATATGAATGTAGCGAAAAGTTTATATGCAAGATATATAGGTTGAACCTAAAGGAAATCCTTTAGGTTCAACGGAGAGAGGATTATGAATTTCTCGTATAATCTCCACTTTTTCCACCTGTTTTTTCAAGTAAGTATGTTTCGCCGATAATCATACCTTTATCGACAGCTTTACACATATCATACACAGTAAGAGCGGTAGCGGAAGCAGCTGTTAAAGCTTCCATTTCAACACCGGTGCTACCTTCTGTTTTAACTTTTACTTCAATGAGTAAACGATATTGTTCTTCTGATTGTTTCCAATCAAAAGAAACGTCAACACCTTTTAATAATAAAGGATGGCACATTGGGATAATATCAGAAGTTCGTTTCGCAGCCATAATGCCTGCGATTTGCGCAACTGCTAATACGTCACCTTTCCCAATTTCATTGTGAGAGATTTTATCGTAAATTTCTTTCGTAACGACAATGCTAGAGCACGCAATTGCTGTTCGAACGGTTGCTTTTTTGTCGCTTATATCAACCATTTTTGCGCGTCCTTGGTCATTAAAATGTGTAAATGAAGACATGGAATTCCTCCTTGAAGTAATTTCTATTGAATACATAAAGTTTAATCGAGATAAAAAAAATTGCAAATATGAGGTGAGAAACGATGGTAGAAAAACGAATTCCAATTCAAGTTGCTGAAGCAGTAGAACGGGTAATGAAATATGCGAAGCATGGTGAAGTAGAAGAAATTTCTATTACGGAAAGTTACGGGAGAATTCTCGGGGAAGATGTTGTCTCAGATCATGACGTTCCTCATTTTGATCGTTCCCCTTACGACGGTTTCGCCATTCGAGCAGAAGATACGAAAGGAGCAACCCAAGAGAATCCAGTTGAATTTGAAGTAATAGGAGAGATCGGGGCGGGTTCTGTTTTTTTAGAAGAAGTAGGAGCTTTTGAAGCGATTCGAATTATGACAGGAGCAGCTATTCCAGAAGATTGCAATGCAGTTGTAATGCTAGAGCTGACAGAAGGATTTGAGAAGAACGGAAAAACATATATGAAGTTAAAACGCCCTTTTAATAACGGTGACAATGTGTCGTTTAAAGGAGAAGATATAAAACAAAATCAAGTTCTCGTTAAGAAAGGTGTGGCAATTAATCCAGGAGTTGCGGCCTTACTAGCAACGTTTGGATATAGCACTGTGAAAGTTATAAAACAGCCTGTTGTCGGTATTGTAACGACAGGGAGTGAATTATTAGAAGTACATGAGCCGTTAGAACCGGGGAAAATTAGAAATAGTAACTCGTATATGATCGCAGCTCAAATTATGAAAGCTGGCGGGAAAGTTCGTTATTATGGTCAACTCGCGGATGAGTTAGATGCATGTTTTACAGCTATTCAATTAGCGATGGATGAGGTCGACATTTTAATTACAACTGGCGGTGTATCGGTAGGAGATTATGACTACTTACCAGCTATTTATGAAAGGTTACAGGCGAATGTACTCTTTAATAAAATAGCCATGAGACCTGGAAGTGTAACGACAGTAGCTGAATTTGATGGGAAGTTACTTTTCGGTTTATCAGGAAATCCGTCTGCTTGTTATGTAGGCTTTGAATTATTTGTGCAACCAATTATAAAAACGTATTTGTATGCGAAGGAACCTCACGTATATAGAGCGGATGCTATTTTACAAAAAGATTTTCCAAAGCCAAATCCATTTACTCGTTTCGTAAGAGCAAACGTAACGATTGTGGACGGGGCGTTACAAGCGATGCCGGTCGGTTTAGATAAATCGAGTGCAGTATCTTCACTTGCAGATGCGAATGCTTTTATTGTGTTACCTGGAGGAACGAGAGGATTTGAGACCGGGATGAAAGTATCTGTATTATTGTTAGAGCACTCTGAGGGATGTGATTGGCCATGGGCAAAGCCACTTCAATCTTACAAATAGTAGGATATCAAAATAGCGGAAAAACAACGCTTGTGGAGAAAATAGTGCATGCATTAGCTGAACGGGAAATGAAGGTTGCTACCATTAAACATCACGGGCACGGAGGTTTTCCAGAAGTATCGCAAAAAGATAGCGAAAGACACCGTAAAGCTGGTGCTGTCGTAAGTAGTGTAGAAGGTGCTGGATTGCTTTCACTTTCTTCACTAAGAAAGAAATGGTCCTTGCAAGAAATTATTCGCTTATATGAGTTTTTTGAAGTGGATACAATTTTAATAGAGGGCTATAAAAAAGAGAACTACCCGAAAGTAGTGTTACTTCGTTCTGCGGAAGACGTTGAGCTTTTACATAAAGTAGAAAATATAGTAGCGATTATTACGTGGTATGATGTCCCGGTAAATATACGAGAAGAATATAAAGTATTTCATATAACAGAAGAAGAGTTGTACATAGACTGGTTTTTACAAACGGTTAGGAGTGCGAAATGACAAATACATATTATGAAGTAATTGATACAGAAATCTCGATTGAAGAGGTAACGAAGAAAGTGATTCGACGTGAATGCGGTGCTGTTACAACATTTATTGGAACGGTTAGAGAGTTTACGAAAGGGCGTCGTACATTATACTTAGAGTATGTTGCTTATAAGACGATGGCAGAAAAGATGCTAGAGAAAATTGGTCTGGAAGTGAAAGAGAAATGGCCGGGTACATATGTTGCGATTACACATCGCATCGGTACGTTGCAAATTTCTGATATAGCGGTTGTTGTTGCTGTTTCAACACCACACCGTAAAGCGGCTTATGAAGCAAACGAATATATTATGGAACGCATAAAACAAATTGTTCCGATTTGGAAAAAGGAGTTTTGGGAAGATGGTGACTCATGGATTGGTGATCAATTAGAAAAAACACCATATCCGGCGGGAGAGCCTGGGAAGGAGCTATAAGTATGATTCGAGTATTGTTATTTGCGCACTTGCAAGAAGAAGCAGGGACAAGTGAATTACAAATAGAGAAAGAAAATATTACAGTTGCAGAGTTAAAAGATGTTGTTGCGAAAGAATATAATGTACCAGTTTCAGAGCCAATTATGGTTGCGATTAATGAAGAATACGCAAATGAAGATGACAGGGTCCAATCTGGTGATGTTGTTGCACTTATACCACCAGTGAGTGGTGGTTAATATTGGATTCATTAAAACGACTTTCCTAAGTAGGGGAAGTCGTTTTTTTATGGCGTTTTTGAGAACACTAACTTATAGGATAAGGAGGACGTTATGAAAAAAATATGTGTAATTATTACAGCGATATGTTCTATCTTTTTCTCTTCTCCAAGCGATTCTTTCGCGAAAGAATCAAGAGAACAGCTTTTAGAGAGTGCGTTATTGAATAGGTACTATTCGGTTATTAGACAAGTGACAGAAGATCAATATGAATGTGATGCAGTTATGAATATAAAGCGTCTCGGCAGGAAAGATGAATTTGTACCTAGATTTGAAGTGACGCTACAATTTCTTACATTTCAAGGGGCGCATAATCCGCCAAATGACAAAGTTACACTTACTTTGGAGGATTATTTAGATCATATAAAGGTAAAAAATGTGGAGCGAGAAAAAAATGTTTCTAATGATGTTGTAGAAAAGATTTGTGCTCGCAAAAAAGAAAAAATGAAAGCTCATTCTAATGATTGAGAGCGGTAACTTATTCCGCTATTTGCGGGATAATTAAAGTTTCAATTTATGACATTTTACAGAGAAAGGTAATGGGCGATGGATATATTTTTAGCAATTTTACCAGCTATATTTTGGGGAAGTATTGTGCTATTTAATGTAAAACTGGGCGGGGGACCGTATAGTCAAACGCTCGGAACAACGTTTGGAGCACTTATTTTCTCAATTGTTGTTTATATTTTTATGAAGCCAGTATTAACACCTACCGTTATTGGAGTTGGAGTTGTTTCAGGTTTATTTTGGGCGCTTGGTCAGGCGAATCAATTAAAAAGTATTGATTTAATGGGTGTTTCGAGGACGATGCCAATTTCAACAGGACTTCAATTAGTCGCGACGACTTTATTTGGCGTTATCGTATTTCATGAATGGTCCACGACAATATCGGTCGTCCTTGGGATTTTAGCGCTCGTTTGTATTATTATCGGTGTTATTTTAACATCGCTTCAAAGTGAAGAAGAAAAAAATGCAGAGCAAGCAGCAAACTTTAAAAGAGGTATCGTAATTTTATTAATTTCAACAGTCGGTTATTTAGTTTACGTAGTAGTGATTAGACTATTTAACGTAGATGGTTGGTCAGCTTTGTTGCCACAAGCAGTTGGTATGGTGTTAGGTGGGATTTTGCTTACCTTTAAACATCAGCCATTTAATAAATATGCAATCCGAAATATTATTCCAGGATTAATTTGGGCAGCTGGAAATATGTTTTTATTCATTTCGCAGCCGCGTGTTGGAGTCGCAACAAGTTTCTCGCTATCGCAAATGGGAATTATTATTTCCACGCTTGGTGGGATTCTTATATTAGGTGAAAAGAAAACGAAACGCCAATTAACGGGTATCGTTGTCGGTATCGTTTTTATTATTGCAGCCGGAATTATGTTAGGTATAGCCAAAAGTTAAAGGAGGTATAGAAATGTATAGTGATTTAGCAGGGAAAGTTGTCGTTATTACAGGATCAGCAACTGGTCTCGGAAGAGCGATGGGAGTGAGGTTTGCTAAGGAAAAAGCGAAAGTGGTTATTAATTATCGCTCACGAGAATCAGAAGCAAATGGTGTGTTAGAAGAAATTAAAAAGGTAGGCGGCGAAGCGATTGCTGTAAAAGGTGATGTAACGGTCGAATCAGATGTTGTGAATCTCATTCAATCTGCTGTGAAAGAGTTTGGTACGCTTGACGTTATGATTAATAATGCAGGGATAGAAAACGCGGTACCGTCGCATGAAATGCCGCTTGAAGATTGGAATAGGGTAATTAATACAAATTTAACAGGTGCTTTTTTAGGAAGTCGTGAAGCGATTAAATATTTTGTAGAACATGATATTAAAGGGTCTGTCATTAATATGTCTAGTGTTCATGAGAAAATTCCGTGGCCACTATTTGTGCACTATGCAGCAAGTAAGGGTGGTATTAAACTGATGACAGAAACGTTAGCGCTAGAATATGCGTCAAAAGGTATTCGAGTAAATAATATTGGGCCAGGTGCAATTAATACGCCGATAAATGCAGAAAAATTTGCTGATCCAAAGCAGCGTGCTGACGTAGAAAGTATGATACCGATGGGCTATATTGGAAAACCTGAAGAAATTGCAGCAGTAGCAACTTGGCTTGCTTCTTCAGAGGCGAGTTATGTAACGGGAATTACGCTATTTGCAGATGGTGGAATGACGTTATATCCATCGTTTCAAGCTGGGCGTGGGTAATATGAAAAGGACAAAGAGTTTTATCTCTTTGTCCTTTTTACAAAAAAAATAGCGTTCAGCTATTTTAAATTTAATGATTAATTGTATCTTGAAGAAATTCTGTTGCTTGATGTTCAGTAACATTTTGTACGAGCGCGACTTCGCTAATCATCATTTTTCGGGCATTATCTAGCATTTGTTTTTCGCTCGCATTTAATGTTCTCTCTTTATTACGGCGAAGTAAATCCCGAACCACTTCTGCGCTATCTTGTAAATTGCCATTTTTCATTTTTTCCATATTCATTGTATATCTTTGTTTCCATGAGAGTGATGGGTCTGACTCCCCGTTTTGAAATTCAAGAAGTATATCATCTAACGTACCTCGATCAACGATATAACGAATACCTGATTTTTTTAATTGTTCCATCGGAAGCATTACTTGCATATCTTTACTAATGATGCGTATCACACAATATTGACGTGAAGTACCTAATATTTCTTTCTCTTCAATTGCTTCGATAATTCCTGCACCGTGCATTGGATAAACGATTTTATCACCAATTTGAAACAAATCATCCACCTCCATATGTGGTAACCACTTTTAATGATAGCATACGTATGTAAAAATGTCAAATTTTATATAATAACATAATATTTATATTCGAGTCAATAAGGTAAAGTGCTTTTTTTATGTTTTTTTGGGGATTTTATTTATAGTGATTTTTTTAGAAAAATAGTACAGGTGAAGAAAGAAGGCATATCCACTTATTTTTAAGCATAAAATGTAAAAGCGCTAATACAATATACCTAAATCCGTTCTTTGCAAAGGAGGGAGAGAAGGTGGGGCGCACAATAAAAATTGATATTACAAATAAAGTTGTAGCTAAATTTAGACCAAATTATTTGGAATTATATACGAGTAAATTTATGATAGGTAAGTTTTATGTCTATACTGAAGATAAAAAATATGTGTTAGAAGACGGATATATATATGAGAATGGAAAGTTTTATCGCATCATAGATACGCACCGTGGCAATAATCAAGCGGCGGAGGGCTGCGATCTAGGATGGTGTTAACATGATTCGTGTGAAAGTGTTTGATGAAAGTCACGAAAAAGACTTAGAAGACGCTGTGAATGTTTTTTTGAAAAAGATTGATGATAGCAACTTTGTAGATATTAAGTACCAAGTTGGTGTTTCCATTAACGACGATGAAAACCAAATTTATTGTTTTTCAGCAATGATCGTTTATAAAGCATAAAAAAGAGCTGGCTCATCCAGCTCTTTTTTATGTTTTATGTTGGGACAACATGTGTCGGTAATACGTTCATAATAGATTGGGTTGTGCCTGATTTCTTTGTCGTTAAAAGAGGCTCCCCTGTTTCATGGTTTTGGGCATCTTTACACATACCAAGGTGATAACGATCACCTAAAAATGGATCAATATAAAAACCGTTTTTGAATACTTTATCATTCGGATGTTTTTCATGATGAATATCAGAGCAGTTAATGCAATAGAACATAGCGTTCAACCCCTTTTTATTTTGTTTGAAAAAGTGAGTCGGTAGTCATTTCGCTCCTAAGGAAATGTTGAGGAGAAGAGAAATAACTACCTACTCAAATGGTGGGCATATTCCTTCTGATTTGTCATATCTCGCGTATTGTCCCTGAGGGAAGGAGGAGAGACGAAGTACGCATGATATAAGTAAGGCACTTCTTTCAATATGAATGATGGAGTTTCATGTTGAGAGAAGTTTTTATTTTGTATTGCCTTTGTGAGTATATTATGAGGAAATGCTAAGAGGGTGTTTGTCCTGTTGAAAAAATGTTGAGAATTTCTCAACAGTAAAAGAATTAGCGTTGACATGAAACCAAAAGGTGTTATATCATCAAAGCATAACAAAAAGGTGTTATGTTATAACGCGGAGTAAAGGAGAATGAAAATGGAACAACAAAATACATTAAATGATATTAAACAAACAATCGTTTTTAACGCGTCTATTCAAAAGGTATGGAGTGTAGTATCAACTGCAGAAGGGATTGCGTCATGGTTTATGCCAAATGATTTTGTATTAGAGGTAGGACATGAATTTCATGTGCAATCACCATTTGGGCCATCACCATGTAAAGTGTTAGAAATTGATGAGCCAAACCATTTATCTTTCTCATGGGATACAGATGGCTGGATTGTTTCATTTAATTTGAAAGACTTAGGAGATAACAAAACAGAATTTACGTTAATTCACGGCGGCTGGAAACATCCTGATGAAATTCTTCCGAAAGCAAATGCGAAGAGCTCTATTATTCGCGATAGAATGAGCGGTGGTTGGGTAGCGATTGTAAATGAAAAACTGAAAAAGGTTGTCGAAGGCTAAGTGTCCTCGTCAGCAGCGAAATATGATGTATTTCAAGCAATTGCTGATCCAACCCGCCGAGAAGTAATACGGTTATTAAGTGACAAAGAGTTACCGATTTCCAAAATAACGGATCATTTCCCGATGAGTCGTACTGCGGTTGTAAAGCACCTTCATATTCTTTCGGAAGCGAATTTAGTAAGTGGAAGAAAAAGCGGAAGAGAGAAGATATATCGTTTGCATCCAGAACCATTAGAAGAATTACAACAGTGGCTCTCGTATTATGAGCGTTTTTGGGATAATAAATTATCCATGCTGAAACATATTGTGGAGAATGAAGAGTAGATGTTATGTAAAAAGGATGACCAAAATGGTCATCCTTTTTATTGTTGCTCACTTGTTTGTGTAGCTGGCTTTAATAAAATCCAAGCGATAATTAATGTACATACTGCTAATACGAAAGTGCTCATATAAATGACGTGTACGCTTGATGCTAATGCGGATTGTGATTCGGTTACTACGTTTGCTGTAGTACCGCCATGTCCACCAGATACAAGATCAAGATTTTTAATACCACGTGCGTGAATCATCGTATTGAAGATTGTACCGAATATTGCAGCACCTAACGTTTGACTAAATGTATTAATAAATGTGTTTAAACCAACAGCTGTTCCGCGTGTATGAGCTGGGACTGCTGCTTGAATTGTTACCATGTAAATCGGTGTCACAAGCCCCATTCCTAATCCGAATAATCCAACTGCTACATAAATAAGGAACGATGGTGAATTGGTTGATAGTGTAAATAATAAGAACGTAGCGACTGATAAAATGCTAGCCCCAAGTAAAATGATTTGTTTCGTTTTTAATTTGCCTACTAAGTTACCAGAGAAAATAGCGCCAAATGTCCACATAACAGGGATTGGCATTAAAATAAGTCCAGCTTCTGTAGCGTTTTTTCCTAATACACCTTGGCTCCAGATTGGTAGGTACATTGTAATACTAATAATCATTGCGCCAGCAATAAGAGTTAATATATTTATCGTAGATAATGTACGGTTAGAGAAAAGTGTTAAAGGAATTAATGGTTCCGGAGATTTTTTCTCGATGAACAAGAAAATAATGAATGAAATAGCGGCAAAGATTAATAGGCCGATAATTGTCATGTCTCCCCAGTTTTGCTTACTGCTACCTGTTAATAATGCATATAGTAGAGCGATTGTACTTAATGAAAAAACTGTTGCACCAAGATAATCGATATGGTGTTTAGCGGGCTTAATAGATTCTTTGTAGTAAATTGCAATCATTAAGCAAGCGATAATTCCAAATGGAACGTTTAAGAAGAAAATATAGCGCCAAGAAAGGGAATCAACTAAAAATCCACCTACTAACGGTCCGATAACACCGGATACACCCCAAACGGCACTCATCCAACCTTGTGCTTTCGCGCGGTCTTTCGCTTCGCTATATAAGTCTCCAATTATCGTCATTGTGATTGGCATAACAGCACCAGCACCGATACCTTGAAGAGCGCGGAAGAAAATTAATTGTTCCATCGATGTAACGACTCCGCAAAGTGCAGAACCGACTAAAAAGATTGTAGCTCCGATCAGTAAAACTTTTTTACGGCCGAATAAATCAGCGAGCTTTCCGTATATTGGAGTCGAAACAGCTGTTGCAAGCATATAAATTGCATATACCCAACTAACAAGTTCGACGCCTGACAAATCACTCGTTATACGAGGGATTGCTGTACTAACAATCGTTCCTTCTACCGCAGAAAGAAACGTCATTAACATTAAAGACATCATGACTTTTTTTCTCATTTGTTTTCCCCTTACCCTTTTTTAAATATTCAACAATATAAAATATAAAGGTACTAAGGTATATAAAGCAACAAAAAAGCAATGGAAAGTTACATGGAGCAGATATTTGTCGCTTCTTGTCGGTAAGTCGATATATTTGAGAAATCGCCGATATAAGTTGTAGAATCGCCGATAATGATTTCATGGCAATATTAAAAAAAGAAACAGGAATCCCTGTTTCTTTTTTAATATTGCATTTTCGCGTTTTCTCCAGCTGTCGTTCCAGCAATTCTACCAGTAACGAGGGCTGATGTAATATTATAGCCACCAGTATAACCGTGGATATCAAGAACTTCTCCGCAGAAATATAAGCCGTTCGTGAATTTAGAAGACATTTCTTTCGGATTAATTTCTTTCACGGATACACCTCCGCCAGTAACGAATGCTTTTTCAATTGACTGCGTACCATTTACATTCACAGTAAACTCTTTAAAGTCTTTCACAAGTGCACGAATCTTTTCGTGAGAAACTTGTCCAGCTTGTTCACTACCGTCAATTTCATTTTTTTCTAATAAGAATAGGAAGTAACGTTCAGGGACATAACCTTTTAAAACGTTTTTAATTCCTTTTTTCGGATCTTCTTTCATTTGTTTCAGCATGCGCTGAAATAGTTGCTCACTATTTTCCTCTGGCAATGCATCAATACTCATTTGTATTGTGTTCGTTTTAAACTTTTTCAGTGCTTTCACGACGAATTGACTACAGCGAAGAGCAGCAGGACCAGATAGGCCGAAATGAGTGAAGAGCATGTCCATTTTGTGAGAAATGATAGCTTTTCCTTTCGGGTTTAATACGCTTAAGTTTATATCACGTAAAGCAAGACCTTGTAATGAGCGATCACGTATAAACGGCTCGTTTGACAGGATAGGTACTTCTGTTGGGAATAATTCTGTAATTGTATGACCTGCTTTTTCAGCCCAAGCGTATCCGTCTCCAGTGGAACCAGTTTGAGGAACGGATTTTCCGCCAACAGCGATAACGACGTGATTTGTTTCTAACACTTCGCCTGTTTGCAGTACAACTGCCTTCGTTTGACCATTTTCATATTCAATCGTTTCAACAGGCGTATTTGTACGGATTTTTACACCTAAGTCTTTTAATCGTGTTAAAAGTGCATCTACAACAGATTGCGCTTTGTTTGACACGGGGAACATGCGACCGTGGTCTTCTTCTTTCAATTTAACACCAAGATTTTCGAAGAATGTAATAATATCTTCATTATTAAAAAGAGAAAAAGCGCTGTATAAGAAGCGACCGTTTCCTGGTATATGTTTAACAATTTCATCAAGTGGTAGACGGTTCGTTACGTTACAGCGTCCGCCACCAGAAATCGCAAGTTTACGCCCAAGTTTATTTCCTTTATCAAGAAGCAAGACATTTGCGCCTTCTTCTGCAGCACCAATTGCAGCCATTAGCCCAGAAGGACCGCCGCCGATGACAATAACATCATAATGCATAATATATCGACCTCATTTTCTACATTTCCTGCCTAAAAGAATAGCATGTTTTCCGTTAAAAGAAAAATAGAGTGAAGTACTGCTTAATGAGAGAATTGTGGTACAATACAAAAGTTAGAGTTCAGCACTATCCTGCTATTTGTAGGCGATAAGACTAAAACCTCAAGATTTAGGAGAAGTAAATAGGGAGTCTGTTAGCCTGTAAATGCTCGAATGGTTCAACTAATAATCAGTGGAGAAGAACACCCCACTGATTAAAGTTTCATTTTATGTAGATGTAGGAGGATTTTTGTATGTCCGATTCGAAATTTCTGCGCGGAACGCTTATTGTTACGCTAGGGACATTTTTAGTAAAGTTCTTAGGCATGATTTACGTCTTCCCGTTTCATGCATTAGTAGGTACAGAAGGCGGAACGCTCTATACATATGGATACATTCCATATACGATCTTTTTAAGTATCGCAACGGCAGGTGTGCCGCTTGCTGTTTCAAAATTTGTTTCCAAATATAATGCGCTTGGCGATTATAAAACGAGCCGGAGAATGTTCCGCTCGGGAATGGTTATGATGATAGTAACAGGAGTTCTTTCGTTCCTAGTACTGTACATGACGGCACCGTTGTTTGCAGAAGCGATGCTTGGTAAACAAAGTATACACAATAATGTAGGAGAAGTTACGACGATCATTCGTCTTGTAAGTTTCGCACTTATTGTTGTACCAGCAGCGAGTTTAATTCGTGGTTATTTCCAAGGTCACCAGTCTATGGGACCAACTACCGTTTCACAAATTATTGAACAAATTATTCGTATCGTCTTTTTATTAGCAGGTAGTTTTATCGTTATTAAAGTACTTGGCGGTACAGTTGCAACAGCAGTTGGAGTAGCGACATTTGCTGCGTTCGTTTCAGCGGTTGGAGCACTCGGTGTGTTAATTTGGTACTGGTTAAAACGTAAAAAATATTTGGATCAATATTTAATTGAACAAACTGTACCAGAATCAACAGTAAGTACTGTTCAATTGTTTAAAGAGTTATTCGCATATGCGATTCCTTACGTTGTAATTGGGTTAACAATTCCTTTATATCAACAAATTGATACATTGACATTTAACTCAATTATGCAGGCGATTGGTCAAGGTGATATCGCAGAGCGAGCGCTGGGTATTTTCACAATGTGGACGCATAAGTTAATTATGATTCCTGTATCACTTGCAACAGCGTTTAGTTTAACGCTTGTACCAGCAATTACAAAATCATTTACTGAAAAACAATACCGCTATTTGAAATTACAAATTACACAAACATTCCAGGCAAATATGTTTTTAACATTGCCAGCAGTTATCGGTATTTCAACACTTGCATATCCAATTTACACTGCTTTCTATGACTCAGATCCATTAGGTGGACAAGTATTAATGTGGTATGCACCAGTTGCATTGTTATTTGCTTTATTTACAGTAACAGCGGCAATTCTTCAAGGGATTAATCAGCAAAAGCATGCAATTGTCGCGCTTATTATGGGTGTTATTTTGAAATTTGTATGTAACGTAATCTTTATTCGTTATTTCGGTACAGTAGGAGCAATTCTAGCGACCGCAGTTGGTTTCTTAGCTTCTGTTTGGTATACAAATCGACAAATTAAAAAATACGCACACTATTCATTCGGTGTTGTATATAAAAGAACATTCCAAATTGCAGTACTGACACTTATAATGGTCGTTGCTGTAAAACTATCACAATGGCTTCTATCCTTCATGATTTCGCCTGATGGCCGTATTGGTGCTCTTATAACAGTTGCGATTTGTGCAGGTATTGGTGGTCTTGTTTACGGATTGTTAGCAATTCGCACAGGAGTACTTGAAAGAGTATTTGGCGGAGAAGCATTAGATAAAATTCAACGTAAACTTGGTAGTAGATTTAAAATAAAGTTGAAATCAAGAGGGGCGTAATTACGTCCCCTTTTCTATGATAAATAAAGAAGGTGAAAAGCGTGAGATTAGATAAATTATTAGCGAATATGGGATATGGAAGTAGAAAAGAAGTAAAGAAATTATTGAAAGATGGCGTTGTGAAAATTGATGGAACGCCAGTAAAAGATGCGAAAGTTCATGTAAATGTAGAAGAGCAAGAAGTTATGATTCACGGTGAAGTTGTGGAATACAAAGAGTTTGTTTACTTAATGATGCATAAACCACAAGGTGTTATTTCAGCGACGGAAGATGATAATCATGAAACAGTAATAGATTTATTAGAATTAGAAGATGCAATCTTTGATCCGTTCCCAGTTGGACGACTTGATATCGATACGGAAGGTTTCTTATTGATAACAAATGATGGGAAGTTATCACATCAATTATTATCTCCGAAAAAGCATGTGCCGAAAAAATATTATGCACACGTTGCAGGAGTAGTAACAGAAGAGGATGTAAAAGAGTTTGCTAAAGGTGTTATCTTAGACGATGGCTATGAAACAAAACCAGGTACGCTTACAATATTGAAAAGCGATGATATTTCCGAAATTGAGCTTGTGATTACAGAAGGGAAATTCCATCAAGTGAAGCGTATGTTTGAAGCGGTAGGGAAAAAAGTAGTCTACCTAAAGAGAACGGAGATGGGTCCGTTAGTATTAGATGAAGAACTAGAACTTGGACAATACCGAGAGCTAACAGATGAAGAAGTAGAAATGTTAAAAACATATCAAGTAGATACTGAAAAGTAGTACCTTTATAGGCGCAGAAAAGACCCCTTTCTAATAGTTAGAAAGGGGTATGTATTTATTTACATACAATTATTTTTTGTTATGAGGTCATTCTCACTTTCTTTCCTGTTGTTGTCCACTTACCGCGGCAAGGGCTATACACGAGTTCATTAAACTGCAACACATTTAGATCACGTTGTATCGTTCGCGGTGTGATCCCGAACTCATCTACAAGGTCTTTCGTCGTTACCGTTCCGTTTTCATTGATGTACATATAAATTGATTTAATGCGTGTTAGCATACGAGTAGTTGTAGGTTTCAAGAGAAAACCACTCCTCTACTAGTTTTTTTGACCCCATTCAGGAAAGAAGGTCGTTACTACCATTGTACTCTACATGATAAAATTCATGCTTTAATCTACTTAAATTTTACAAAAGTTTAACAAAAATTCATATAGAAAAATATTGGTAGTTGACATTGTATATATGGTCAGTCAACTAACACATAAAATTCTACGTAAAACGCCAAATTCCTGCAAATTTTTTTGGAAAAATAAAAGAAAAACTAATAAGAAATGTCTGAAATATTACAATTGTTCGGTATTTAGTTTTCGTGTATGGCATAAGGGATTTCGGTTTGCTATGATGAAAGAGATAATATAGTGAAGGATGGATGCGTGATGTCAGCGATTAATTGGACAGAAGAAGTTGCAAAACGAAAAGATGATTTAATTCGTGATACACAACAATTTTTACAAATTAAAAGTGTATGGGAAGAAGAATCGGCGAAAGAGGGCGCACCATTCGGTGAAGGGGTAGAAAAAGCGCTATCTTTCATGTTACATAAAGGAGAAGCTGAAGGTTTTGCTTCTAAAAATTTAGAAGGATATGCAGGTCATCTTGAAATGGGACAAGGAGAAGAATTAGTAGGTATTCTTTGTCACGTTGATGTTGTACCAGAAGGAGATGGCTGGACGACTCCTGCATATAGTGCGGATATTCGCGATGGAAAGATTTTTGCACGTGGTGCAATTGACGATAAAGGCCCAACGATGGCAGCATATTATGCGATGAAAATTGTGAAAGAATTAGGCTTACCTCTTTCAAAACGTGTTCGTATGATTATAGGAACAGATGAAGAAAGCAATTGGAAATGTGTAGATCACTACTTTAAAAACGAAGAAATGCCAACAATCGGTTTTGCACCAGATGCAGATTTTCCAATTATTAATGCAGAAAAAGGAATTTCTGATATACAAGTTGTGCAAAATGGTAGTGAAGAGAAAAAAGGTACATATGAACTTGTTTCATTTGATTCAGGGCGACGTTTAAATATGGTTCCTGATTTTGCAGAAGCGGTTATTACAGGAGAAGATGTAAATGCACTTACAGTAGCATATGAAGAGTATTTACAAACTGCTAAAAAAATAGGGGAATCGACTATAGAAGGTAATACAGTGACGTTGCAAATAAAAGGAATTTCAGCGCACGGATCTACTCCTGAAAAAGGAGAAAATGCAGGTTTATTATTAGCAAACTTCTTAACTACAGTTTCACTTGATGGAAAAGCAACTGCATTTGCGACATTTGCAACAGAAACATTTACTGGTGATATTTTGGGTGAAAAAGCTACTATTGCTTATAAAGATGAAATTAGCGGTCCGTTAACAGTGAATGTTGGTCGCCTTTCTTATACGAAAGAAAACGGTGGTAACTTAGGGCTAAACGTACGTTACCCAGTTACAACTAACTTTGAAGAAACAATTGCGAAGTTGAAAGAGTATGTTGGTACGCATGGATTTGAAGTAGCTGACTATTCTAATTCACGCCCGCATCACGTTGATAAAGACCACGTATTAATTCGTACGTTACAACGTGTATATGAAGAACAAACAGGTGAAAAAGCAGAACTATTAGCAATTGGCGGAGGTACTTATGCTCGTTCATTAAAAGCTGGTGTGGCATTTGGACCGCTATTCCCTGGAAAGGAAGAACTTGCGCATCAAAAAGATGAGTACATTGAAATTGAAGACTTATTAAAAGCAACAGCAATTTATGCGCAAGCAATTCATGAATTAGCGAAGTAAAGTGAAACTTTAATCGCCGATATATGAATAATGACCGCTCTCTACTTTAGAGGGCGGCTTCTTTTTAATTGAATGAGATAAGAAAGAAAAGCAACAATAGAAAGAAGGAGACGGTGTACATGGATAGGCATTATTTTGTCGCAATTACGTTACCAAATCATATAAAAGAAGTGCTGTCTAACTATAAAGAGGATACGAATGAGAAATTACCATTTCGCTCGTGGGTACATAAGGAAGATTATCATATTACCCTTTCCTTTTTAGGAGGTGCGACAGAAGAACAGTTAAAAGGGATAAAGAATGGATTACAAACACTTATAAAAACAAAAGAACTATCGTTCACGTTACAAGGTTTTTCAACGTTTGGTAGGGAAGATCAGCCCCGTATTCTTTGGGCGAAGGTAAGTGAGAATCATGATTTGTTTCAGTTACAAAAGCAAGTACATGCCATTTGTGAAGAAAATGGTTTTTCTCTAGAAACACGCCCGTATCATCCACATATTACTGTTGCTCGTAAATGGATAGGAGAAGAAAAGTTTCATTTAGAAAGTATAAAAGAAGTGCCTGAAATATCATTTCAAGCAGATACAATTACTTTATACGAATCCCACGTGAAAGAAACCCCGAAGTATAAATCGATTGCTGAAATAAAATTACAAAAATAGAATGTTGAAAACGTTTTTTATGCAGGTGAATATACTATAGAGAAGAATGGAGTTACTGTATAGAGTCTTGTTGATAAGAAAAGCCTTATCATTTGCAGCTCATTTTATCTCGCCTGATTGGTGAAGGCTAATAATAAGTGAGGATGGGAAAATTTTCTCGCTCATTAAAGTTTCACTTTATTTTAACTTTGAGAATGATGGTGATTTTTTTATGTTGAAAGTAAAACGTCCATTTGATGCCTATTTAGATGAAATGAATAAAATTACAATTTTGCTCCCACATGCGTATGGAACAAGTCGGACATTTCGTTTGCAAGAAGGAAGTAATGTGAAAGATTTACCGATTGCTCATACTATTGCACTTCCAGATGCAACGAAGTATGAGTGCTTTATAGAAGAGCCGCTAGATGTGGGGAAGTATTATACAGTACGAGATGAACGGAATGAAGAAACGGATTTACAAATAGGTGCTGTTATTCGAACAACAATTTTCGATGAAAAGTATTATTACGAAGGTACAGATTTAGGTGCTGTGTATCAAAAAGAAGAAACGACATTTAAAGTATGGGCTCCAACCGCAAGGCTTGCGAAAGTAAGAATTTATAAGAGTGATAAAGAATATACCGATCATGAAATGTACAGAGAAGAAAACGGAGTTTGGATTCAAACATTACAAGGGGATTTAGACGGAGCATGCTATACATTTCTTGTTTGTATTAATTTAATATGGAACGAAGCTGTGGATCCTTATGCAAAGTCGGTGACGGTAAACGGCAAACACGGTGTTGTTATCGATTTAGAAAAAACGAGTGTAACAAGACGAGAGGGATTACCACCATTACAATCAATGACAGATGCCATATTGTATGAACTGCATATTCGTGATGCGACTATACATCAAAATAGTGGAGTGAGTCAAAAGGGAACATATAAAGGATTGATGGAAGAGGGAACAACGGGACGGAACGGGACGTTAACAGGGTTGTCTCATATAAAAGATTTAGGTGTTACACATGTTGAACTATTACCTTTATATTGTTTCGGTGGTGTAGATGAGGCGAATCCTTCGTCCGCCTATAATTGGGGGTATAATCCATTATATTACAATGCACCAACAGGATTTTATGCTACAAATCCCTCTGATCCGTATAACAGGATAGTTGAGTGCAAACAACTAATTGAAACATTTCATGAACAAGGTATTAGGGTGATCATAGATGTTGTATATAATCATGTTTATGAAAGAGAGCTATCATCATTTGAAAAGCTTGTTCCAGGCTATTATTTTCGTCATGGTGAAGATGGTATGCCTTCTAATGGGACGGGAGTCGGAAATGATATAGCGTCTGAACGGAAAATGATGAGGAAATTCATTGTAGAGTCTATTTTATATTGGCTTACTGAATACAATGTCGATGGATTCCGATTCGACTTAATGGGAATTTTAGATGTTGATACAATGAATGTGATAGAAAAAGAAGTACGAAACATAAAACGAGATGCTTTATTATTAGGAGAAGGATGGGATTTACAAACACCACTTCCTGCCAAAGAAAAAGCAACGTTAAATAATGCGAAGAACATGCCGCATATTGCGCAGTTTAATGATCAATTTCGTGATGGGATAAAAGGGAGTACATTTCATATAAACAAGCGTGGTTTTGCATTTGGTGGGTCTGTAGACTGTAATCATTTGCAGTATATTGCAGCAGGAAGTCTTTTAAGTATGAAAGAAACAGGGCTGTTTCTAGAGCCGGCGCAAAGCATTAATTATGTAGAATGTCATGATAATATGACGATGTGGGATAAACTAGTGCGCAGTAATGAAGAATCAGAAGCGATTTTGAAAAAACGTCACCTGCTAGCGAGCGCAATGGTTATTCTTTCACAAGGCATTCCTTTCTTACATGCAGGACAAGAGTTTTATCGTACGAAGAAAGGAAATGAAAATAGTTATAATGCAAATGATGAGATCAATCAATTAGATTGGGATCAAAAAGAGAAAGAGATAGAGACTGTTAACTATATAAAAGGTTTAATTGCGATTCGTAAAGAGCATGGGGCATTCCGATTACAAAACGCAGACCTTATAAAAAAACATATGACTTTTTTACAAACATCTACAGAAGTACTTGCATACCACCTGCAAAATGTAAAATCGTTTGGACCGTGGAAAGAGATTGTCGTTTTATTTAATAGCGGTTTAGAAGCTAAAACGGTGCAACTTCCGAAAGAAGAAACGTGGCATGTGTTAGTAAACGAAAACGAAGCGAAAATAGATCCAATTTCTTCATTTAGAGGAAAGGAACTTAGGCTCGCTCCAATTAGCACGTATATATTGACGATAATGTGACAAATCGCTACTTGACGATGAGAATGTAATAAATGTAGAATTGACAAAGGTGACGATTTTGATAAGTTGTCATTCTATGACAGGTTTTGTAAAATAAAATAGAGGATTTTTGGCCTAGGCTAATTTTTCTTTTCATTTACAGTAAAATATATGAATCCACAACATGTGTAGAAATGTTGCGGTTTTTCTTTTCATAACTATAAAAGATAAGGATTTGTTAACGGGTAATGAATATGGAATGGTTGGAACAATTATTAGGAAAAGAGTGGAGTCTTGTACCGGCTGGTGGAGTAACGGGCGATGCATATATTGCGCAAAACGGACAACAGAAGTTATTTTTAAAGCGGAATACATCGCCCTTTTTAGCGGTATTGTCAGCAGAAGGAATTGTTCCAAAATTACTTTGGACAAGAAGGGTAACGAATGGTGATGTAATTTCTGCTCAAAAATGGCTTCCGGGACAGAAGCTAGAGCCAGAGGATATGAAACTAGAACGTGTTGCGAAACTTTTGAAGAAAATACACTCCTCTAAAGCGCTTGTACAGATGATTCAAAGACTTGGGAAGCAGCCGCTTCACGCACAAGAGTTATTACAACAACTGCAACTCGTTTTAAGAGGAGATATAAGGGATGATGAAACAATTCAGCAAGGCCTTCAATATTTAATGGGTTCATTAAAAGCTATTGAATACAATGAATTTGTTGTATGCCATTGTGATGTAAACCATAACAATTGGATATTGTCGGATGAAGATGAGTTGTTTTTAATTGATTGGGATGGAGCTGTAATTGCTGACCCGGCTCTAGACCTTGGTATGTTATTATATTGGTACATTCCGCGCCAGGAGTGGAGTGAGTGGCTCGGTTTTTATGATATTGAAATGGATGAATCGCTGCTTAGGCGTATGAGATGGTATGTGATAGCACAAACGATTTTGTCTATTCAATGGCATACAACAAAAAAACAGCAAGCAGAAGCTGAATATTGGCATCAATATTTACAGCAACTACTTGCTTCAGAATAATACTTAAGAAAAATTGTCCATTCCAGCAATCCACTGAGTAAGTTGTTCTTGATTATTGGAAATATGGTTGTCCAAATTAGAGGAAGATTTACCCGATTGACTATAAGAATATACATCGTTTAGCATTGTTTTAGCGTCACTACTTATATTATCGTTTGCGAGTAACGATTGAATGAGGCGCTCTAATTGCTCGCATTCTGAAACTGTCCCGCAGCAATCACTTTGGTGGTTGACTAAAATATCTTTCAGCACTTCTAATTGATGTTGTTGATTAATTGGCATGAACGGATCATCCTTTCGATTGTTTTTCTCTTCAAATGTAAGAGAAAAAGCTGTTTCGTCATGGAATGTTTAATGCTGTATGTAGTTTTTATCAAAATGGTACATCTTATACTTGAAAGAAACGGACCGAGTGCTCGTACGTACTTGGTTTTTTGTTTGGTAGATTAATTAAAAAAAGAAAGAAGGAATTATTCCTTTAAAATAGTTTTGTAAAGAGAGGGAGACATCTATGCGTTTAAGACATAAACCATATGCAATGGATCGAATTAACGAGTATTCACATATCGTAATCGGAAACCCAGAGGAGCGCGCTGGTAACTGGAAAGAAGTATTTGGAAATGAACAACCAATTCATATTGAAGTAGGTACAGGTCGTGGCCGCTTTATGTATGATATGGCAAAAGCGAATCCACATATTAATTATATTGGAATTGAAAAATTCACAAGTGTTGTTGTAGATGCACTTGATAAATTAATTGAAGAAGAAGTGCCGAACTTAAAGTTAATTAATAAAGATGCTGAAGATTTAACAGTTTTCTTTGCAAAAGGTGAGATTGATCGCGTTTATTTAAACTTCTCAGATCCATGGCCAAAGAAGCGTCATACGAAGCGTCGTTTAACGTATAAAACGTTTTTACGTAATTATGAAGAAGTGTTAGTAGAAGGCGGAGAAATTCATTTTAAAACAGATAACCAAGGTTTATTTGAATATTCTCTTATGAGTATGGCTGAGTATGGTATGTTACTAACGTACTTAAGCTTAGATCTTCATAACAGCGACTTTGAAGGTAACATCATGACTGAATACGAAGAGAAATTCTCTAGTAAGGGTCATCGTATTTACCGAGTTGAAGCAAAATATCGTACAGAGCCTATGCAGTAATGCATAGGTTTTTTTATGCCTAAAATAATCAGAATTTTATGTTAAGATTAATTAAAAGGGGGATGTGTAATGGAACAGTTACAAATTGGAGATATAAAAGTAACGTGGTTAAAAGGCGGAAATACACATTTAGATGGAGGGGCAATGTTTGGTGTTGTGCCGAAAGTACTTTGGTCACGTAAATATAAACATAATGACACAAATCATATTTACTTACGAACAGATCCGTTACTTTTACAAACGAAAGATGGAAATATGCTCATTGATTCAGGAATAGGAAACGGTAAGTTGAATGAGAAGATGAAACGAAATCAAGGTGTAACAGAAGAATCATCGGTTTATGAATCGTTAGAAAAACAGGGATTAAAGCCTGAAGATATTCAATATGTTTTAATGACACACCTTCATTTTGATCATGCATCTGGTCTAACAAAATGGGAAGATGATCACCTTGTACCGGCATTTCCAAATGCGAAAGTTTACGTAAGTGAAACAGAGTGGAATGAAATGAGGAATCCAAACATTAGATCACGTAATACATATTGGAAGGAAAATTGGGAGCCAATTGTAGATCAAGTTGTTACGTTCCAGCAAGAAATAGAAATTACAGATGAAATCAAGATGACGCATACCGGTGGTCATAGCGATGGACATGCAGTTATCGCTTTGGAGAGTCAAGGAGAAACGATGCTACATTTAGCAGACCTATTGCCGACACACGCGCATCAAAATGTATTATGGGTAATGGCATACGATGATTATCCGATGACTTCGATTGAAAATAAGCAAAAGTGGATGAAGTATGGTGCTGAAAAAGAGGCGTGGTTTACGTTTTATCATGACGCATATTATCGTGCTGTGAAGTGGAATGAGGAAGGACATATTGTAGAAAAAATAGAACGGAAAACGAGTATAGAAGCTTAAAAAGAGGAGATTGTTCCATCATATTTGTTGGAGCAGCTTCTTTTTTATTATCGGATTTTGTCGGTAAGTCGATATATTCGGAAAATCGCTGATATAATTTTAATCAATACCCACAATTTCAAAAAAATAAGAGGTTCACCTAATGGGAACCCTCCTTTTTATGCTGCTATAACTTCTAAAACAGTACCTGTTTTAGCATCAACTAAAAATTCAAATCGTTCTTGTATATCATCTAACATTGTTGTAAGACCGCCGCGATAAACTTCATATGCGACATCATATTTTTCAAATGTCTCTGGAACCATATGTACCCAAGAGCCAGTAATTTCACCTTTATGACTTAATGCTTGTTTCACCATTTTCAATGCTTTTTCTGAAGAAATATGGGATTGTTCTTGTACTTTGTTTGCAACGAGATAACCAGCTGCGAACCCAACGCCAAGACCTGCTACTAAACCTTTCCAACTCATATATTCACCTCAATTCTATAAAATAAAAATAGTGTACCAATAATAATTATAAAGCAAATACAGTTAAAAAAGAAGAAACTAGAAACATTTCGAAAATTTCGTTACAATAAAAGAGGTATTCTACTAAGGTTTGAAAGAAGGGGACTTCGTGAATAAAGAGACATTACAATTATTTCGTACGTTAACAGAATTACAGGGGGCATCAGGTTTTGAACATGATGTACGCCGTTTTATGAAACAAGAATTAAGCAAATATGCGGATGAAATTGTACAAGACGGTTTAGGTAGCGTATTTGGTCTGAAAAAAGGGGACGAAACTGGCCCGCGTGTTCTTGTAGCAGGTCATATGGATGAAGTAGGTTTCATGGTTACGCAAATTACGAAAAATGGAATGCTTCGTTTTCAAACGTTAGGCGGCTGGTGGAGCCAAGTTTTATTAGCACAGCGTGTACAAGTTATGACGAAGAATGGTCCTGTTATTGGGGTTGTTGGTTCTATTCCTCCTCATTTATTAAGTGACGCGCAACGTGCAAAACCGATGGATATAAAAAATATGTTAATTGATATAGGTGCAGATAGTTATGAAGATGCGATTGAAATTGGTGTAAAACCAGGACAACAAATCGTGCCGATTTGCCCATTCACACCGATGGCAAATGAGAAGAAAATTATGGCGAAAGCTTGGGACAACCGTTACGGATGTGGTCTTGCAATCGAATTGTTAAAAGAATTAAAAGATGAAACATTACCAAATACATTATATTCTGGTGCTACTGTACAAGAAGAAGTAGGCCTTCGCGGAGCGCAAACAGCTGCAAATATGATTCAACCAGACATTTTTTATGCGCTTGATGCAAGTCCAGCAAACGATGCATCTGGTGACAAAACGCAGTTCGGTCAATTAGGAAAAGGTGCCCTTCTTCGTATTTACGATCGCACGATGGTAACACATAGAGGAATGCGCGAATTCATTTTAGATACAGCAGAAACAAACAACATTCCGTACCAATACTTTATTTCACAAGGTGGTACAGATGCGGGCCGTGTACATACAAGTAACTCTGGTATCCCATCAGCAGTAATTGGTGTTTGTGCACGCTACATTCATACACATGCTTCAATTTTACATGTTGATGATTATGCAGCGGCGAAAGAATTAATTACGAAGCTTGTAAGAACAACAGATAAAACGACGTTAGAGACAATTAAGAATAACGCGTAGAGAAGAAGGGCGAAAAACCCTTCTTTTTTTAGGTTGAATAGATGACCCAGCGATGATTGGGAGCGGTCAGTGCTTAATTGGTGTTCGAATGATGTATGAAGACTCCAAGTAGGAAGTGAGAGGAAGGCTGTTTTTGTTTTCGAAGACGGTAATGTTGCTAGAAAAAACCTTCTTTTTTAGGCTGAATAGATGACTTGGTGATATGTGGTAGTGGTTGATACTTAATTCGTATCTGATGCGGATATTAGAATAGAATGATGAATTTTTTTAGAGGTGAACGAAATGAAAGTAGTAGTTGGATCGAAGAATAAAACGAAAGTTGGTGCTGTGGAGAAGGTTTGGAAAAATGCTGAAATTACCTCTCTTTCTGTTCCTTCAGGAGTAGCAAACCAGCCGTTTTCAGATGAAGAGACGATGCAAGGAGCGATTAATAGAGCGAAGCGAGCGCTAGAGGAAGGAGAAGCTCCAATTGGTATTGGGCTAGAAGGCGGTGTGATGAAAACGGAGCACGGTTTATTTATGTGTAACTGGGGCGCGCTAGCAACAAGTGATGGGAAAGTATTCGTGGCTGGAGGAGCGCGTATTACGTTACCAGACGATTTTTTAGCACCTCTTGAAGATGGCAAGGAGTTAAGTGAAGTGATGGAAGAGTTTGTACATAGAAAAGATATTCGTAGTCACGAAGGAGCGATTGGTATTTTTACAGATGATTATGTCGACCGCACGGAATTATTTGTACACGTTGTTAAGTTACTTGTTGGGCAATATAAGTATGACAAAAAGCAAGCATAAACCTTGCACCATGCGCGATGTATGGTAGTATAAAAGAAAGATTATAACATGAAAAATGCACTCGTTAGAGGAGGAAATATAGATGAAGTCATTAGAAAGCATGGAGCAATTCCAACAATTAAAAAATGAAGAGAATGTAGTCTTTATGTTCTCAGCAGAATGGTGCCCAGACTGCCGTTTTGTAGACCCATTTATGCCAGAAGTAGAAGAGAAATATAGTGATTTCTCATTTTACTATGTAGATCGTGATGAGTTTATTGATCTATGTGTAAAATTAGACGTATTTGGCATTCCGAGCTTTGTAGCGTACAATAAAGGTGAAGAAACTGGTCGCTATGTAAACAAAGATCGTAAAACACAAGAACAAATCGAAGAGTTCATTGAAGGTTTAAAATAAGGCAATTTGCCAATTGAATTGTAAAACAACCTCTACCTTCGCGGGGGAGGTTATTTTTTTGGAAGGGAGGAAAAAGAGATGAAGATGACAAGTAAAAAGATGAAAGACGAGTTAATGAAGAAATTATCTCGTCCAGAGTGGGACTTTCAGTATGATAGCGAGAAAGAGGTTCTACGTATAGAACAGAAAGACTCGAAAAAAGGTATTAACGTATCACTTCCAGGAGTTGTAGCAAAATGGGAAGTGAACAAAGAAAAGGCAATTGAAGAAGTTGCTTATTACGTACAAGAAGCGCTAATTGCGATGCATAAAGAAGAAAATAGCGGAGCAAAAATTTTACCTGTTATTCGTTCTACTTCTTTCCCGAAACAAGCAGAAGAAGGAAATCCGTTTATTATGACGGATCATACGGCGGAAACACGTATTTACTATGCGTTAGATTCGAATAAAACGTATCGACTAATTGATGAACGTCTGTTACAAAAATTAGAACTTACAGAACAGCAAGTGCGTGAAATGGCATTATTCAACGCACGCTCATTAGGTTATGAATTTAAACAAGACACAGTAGCGGGTAATACATTCTACTTTTTAAACACAAATGATGGGTATGACGCGACTCGTATTTTAAACGAATCGTTACTACAATCGATGCGTGAAAAGATTTCTGGTGACATGGTTGTTGCTGTTCCTCACCAAGATGTATTAATTATTGCTGATATCGTCAACGAAATCGGTTATGATATTATTGCACAAATGACAATGAAATTTTTTGCCGAAGGGCATGTTCCGATTACATCACTTTCATTCGTATATGAAGATGGAGAATTTGAACCAATCTTTATTTTAGCGAAAAATCGGAAGAAGACAGATGGAAAAGAGAAAGGATGAACGAAGTGAACGTTTTTTACAACCTTGAAGGAATTGGTGACACTTTAATTGTTGCCTTACAAGATATTACTTTAGAGAACCGTACTTTTGATCGCAAAGGAGATGTTGCACGCGTATACGATCGTGAAAGCAATATAACAGCAGGATTCAACATCTTTAATGCATCTTCTTACTTAGAAGTAAAAGAAACAGGAAACCTTACATTAACGAAAGAGCTTGTAGAGAAAATCAACGAAGTTTTAGCGAAGAATGGCTTTGAAGAAACAGTAGAAGCAGATCTTTCTCCGAAATTTGTTGTAGGCTATGTAGCTGAAAAAGAGAAACATCCAAATGCTGATAAGCTAAACATCTGTAAAGTAGAAATCGGTACAGAAACATTACAAATCGTATGTGGTGCACCAAACGTTGATGCAGGACAAAAAGTTGTCGTTGCGAAAATCGGCGCTGTAATGCCAAGCGGTATGTTAATTAAACCGGCTGAACTTCGCGGTGTTTCTTCTTCTGGAATGATCTGCTCTGCACGTGAATTAGAGCTTCCAGACGCTCCACAAGAAAAAGGTATTCTTGTATTAGAAGATAGCTTTGAAGTTGGACAAGAGTTTAAATTTTAATTGATATAAGAAAAGAGAGGTTGTCCTTTTGGACAGCCTCTCTTTTCTTTTTGTCATTCTTTGTCGGTAAGTCGAAATTTCTTGTTGAATCGTTGATATATTGAGAGTTGTGATAGATATACTCAAAAAATCGTAAATATGATAAGAATGTCACCTTTTTTCTTAAAATCTATATTGTATTTTATAAACAAACTAGTTAAAATTTAGAAAAATAGAAGGGGATAGACGTATGAAACAACAACCAAAAATCGCAGAACTTCTAAAACGAATTGAAACTTCAAAACAGCAAGATGTTGAGCTAGGTACTTATGAAATATATGTGTTTAGTGAAAGTGAATTAGAAAAAGGACAAATCGGTTACCGATATGATAAACATAAAAAGTCATTAATAAGTGAAGAAAACGGAAAGTGGCAAGAAGGATGGATTGCAATTGGATATGAAACGGATATGGGCGATCCAGTTTTCGTAAATATAGATGATGACGCTTATCCAGTTTATACTGCAGAACGTGGTACAGAAACATGGCAGCCAGTTTATATTGGAAATATGGATGAGATTATAGGGCAATTATAAGAAAAACTTTGAATCCGGTGCAAAGTGATGGGAGAGAAGTATGAAGTATATAAAAATAATGAGCATGATTGTATTCATTGGAATATATATGGCCGGTTGTTCACAAGAGCAGCCGAAAAAAGAAACTACATCTTCTATACAAGAGAAAAACAAAGATACCAAAGAAGACGCACCGGTAGAAAAGCAGCAAGAACAAGAAAAGAACGAAGAATCGCAAGTAATTCAAACGAATGAGCAAGTAGAACATAGGCAAGAGGAAGTATCAGCCGAGGAAAAGAAAGAAGAAACTACAACGGTGCCGCCAACTGAGCAACCAGTGCAAAATAATGAACAAAAAGTAGAGAGTAATGAAAAACAAGAGAAGTTTCTCGTCGTTATTGATCCAGGGCATCAACAAAAAGCGAATTTAAATTTAGAGCCGATTGGGCCAGGGGCAACAACACAAAAATATAAAGTCACAGATGGTACAACTGGTGTTGTGACGAAAAAAAGAGAGGCCGTACTTGTATTAGAAATGGCTTTCGTATTAAAAGAAAAGTTAGAAGCGAAGGGAATGCAAGTATTAATGACGAGAACGTCACAAGACGTTGATATAAGTAATAAAGAACGGGCGACATTCGCAAACAATCATAAGGCAAATTTATTTTTACGTCTTCATGCAGATGGTTCTGAAAATCCAAACCAAAGTGGATTTGCTGTATTGACGCCAGCAGAAGACAGTCCGCATACGAAAGAGATTTATGCGGAAAGCCTTCAAATCTCTCAAATGATTGTAAATAAAATGAGGGAGAACCAGCAAGTGAAAGTAAATGGAATTAAATTCAGGGATGATCTTTCTGGATTTAATTGGTCCAAAGTACCTGGTGTACTATTAGAACTTGGGTTTATGTCAAATCTTGAAGAAGATAAAAAATTATCTGACCCGCAGTATGTAAATTCTTTATTGCAAAGTGTAACGGATAGTATAGATGCATATTGGAAGCGTAAAGCTTAAGCGCAGTCTTACATGAAAGGCTGCGTTTTTCCATATGAAACACTTGTAAATTAGAATATTGTGGATAAATATGACATGCTTAATTTTACCTGCACTTTTTGCCGAATGCTGATACAATAAAGGATGTTACTATTTAGTAGAAAGAGTGGTAAGCATGTTAGATTGGATGAAAAAGTTGTTTAACAAAGAGGAAGAACAAACAGCGTTGAATAAAGAAGTACAAAAGCAAATTGAAAGTCAGCCGAAAATTCCTCGTGTAAACCACTACACTGAAGCAAGAGAAGCACAAATGGCAAGTAGGAATGCAGGTAAATGCCGTTTTCCTTTAGTACCGGATAATGGGTTCGATGAAGAGGATGAAAGAGAAGTAGATCACTTCGAAGAACAACCTGTTCAAGGAGTAACATATGAAGAACCGACTGCTCAAAGAGGAATACAGGTGGAAAGAAGCAGACGACCGTATGTGGAAAAGGTAGTTTCTACATATGAAGAACCGGAAGTACAATATGAACCGGTGCCAGAGGCTGTCGTTAAAAAGGCATCTGCACCTTCGCAAGAGAGTAACCGTAGACCATTTCGTCCAACAGAAATGATTTCGCCAATTTATGGATATAATCGTCCTTCAGTAGAGAAAAAGGTTGAAAAGCAGGAGGAAGTAAAAGAAAGAGAAGATCTTGAAATATCTGTAGAGGGCAAAGCAGTTGTTGATGCATGGTTAGAGAAAAAAGGATATACATTATCAGATTTCTCAGAAGGGCAAGCAACGTCTTCTTCGCCTAGTCATGAATCGGTTGGTCAACAGGATAAAAAGCAAGAAAAATCAGTTGTTGATCAATGGCTAGAGAAAAACGGTTATGAAATCGAACGCCAAGAGCCTTTAGTAGAAGAAAAAGAAGTGATTCAAGGAATGAGTACACCGCAGGAAGTTTCAGCGGATGAATTACTTCATAAAACAGTAGCTGAGCAGATGGAAAGTGCTAAGCTAGAAAAAGATGTAGTGGTGTTAAACGAAAACAATCTACAAGAAGAATTAGTGGCTTCTAAAGTAGAGCACGAGGATACAATATTATCAGAAGAAATTAAACGTAATACAGAAATAAAACAACCTACTATTGAAGTGGAAAAGCAAGCTCCAGAAGAATCAGTGATTGTCAAAGCAGAAGAAAAACTTGCAGAAACAATCATTGTGGAAATACCAGAAGAGCCAGAAGAAGTGTTACAGAAACAGAAGAGCCAGAAGAAGTGGAAGTAATTACAGAAACAGAAGAGCCAGAAGAAGTGGAAGTAATTACAGAAACAGAAGAGCCAGAAGAAGTGGAAGAAGTAATTACAGAAACAGAAGAGCCAGAAGAAGTGGAAGTAATTACAGAAACAGAAGAGCCAGAAGAAGTGGAAGTAATTACAGAAACAGAAGAGCTAGAAGAAGTAGAAGTAATTACAGAAACAGAAGAGCTAGAAGAAGTAGAAGTAATTGCAGAAGCAGAAGAGTCAGAAGAAGTAGAAGTAATTGCAGAAGCAGAAGAAGTAGAAGTAATCGCAGAAGCAGAAGAGTCAGAAGAAGTGGAAGTAATTACAGAAACAGAAGAGCCAGAA
>NZ_QPEL01000140.1:0-19881 GCF_008368965.1 Bacillus sp. AY2-1
ACTATACATTATTTTATAAGATATTGAACCAATTAACACTGGTGAAAGACGTCTTATTCAAAAGAATAATTCTGTAAGTTATGATTAAAAAAATAGAAAAACCATCTCCACTGTAGATATCGCTTACTTTACGTCACATCTTCAGAGGCTTTAGCTGTAGTTACATTTATATAGGCTACATTCACTTATCTTTTTCAGCTCTTCTTTGTTTTAATTTATTTTCAGGATAATAAACCTTCACAAAAGGCATAGACTTTCATTCCTTTTCTTATTTTTAATATACAACAAAATTTCATCGTGAAATGTGCAAAATCTCATATACTGTAACACCTTTATTTGTTACCATTTCAGGCTTCTCTTCATAAAACTCAAACCTACTGTATCCCCATTTATCCGGATTATAAACGATTACATTCCCTAAACACTTTTCATTGTTTTGTACATTTTCATTTATCGTGTTTAATTGAGTCCCAATCAACGTTTTACTTTGAGAAATACTTCCTGCATATTCAACAACATATCTACTTTTCTTAAATCCATCACTTAGATTAACAACTAACGGAACACCTATATGTATTTGTTGCCACCCAAACGATTGTAAAATATTATCGTAATACCCTTCAAAGGTAAATTTATTCATCCCTTCATGACCATTCCAAATATATAAAGGTGCATAGCAGTTATAAAAATTCCCGTCTTTCTCCGTTTCCGTAATTAAATAAGCTTTAAAATTTAGTTCTTGGAAACCATCAGTTTTATAGCCATTATCCTTTACCCTTTTCTTAATAATTTCCATGTCATAATCCTTTGGAAGAATGACCTTATATTGCATTCCAATCATGTTTATCACTCGCTTTCAATCTTATATACATTATGATAAATCGATAAGCGGCTAACGTAAAATAGGTATAAATTATGTTTGGTATCATTTATAATGATAGTGCATAAGGGGCTGAGATACATGGAAATAAATGATCTTATTATATTCAAAACTGTGGCCAGTGAGGGTTCTATTAGTAAAGCTGCTAAAGAGTTAGGATATGTTCAACCGAACGTAACTGAGCGAATCAAAAAATTAGAACAAGAATTAGAAACGCCTTTACTACATAGAGATAACAAAGGTGTTTCCTTGTTACCTGCTGGTGACATTTTATTAGATTACACGAATAAAATATTAACACTATTAGAAGAAGTAAAAGATGAAATTAAAACGAGTGGTTCTTCTTATATAATAGCGACGTCACAATCTATTTTGACAAATTATTTAAGTAAGCGTATTAAAGTAAATTTCAGAAATTATCAAATATATGTAGAAAGTAGTAGTCATTTGCAAAAATTACTGCAGCAACAAAAAGTTGATATGGTCATAACTTATGAGGATTATCCTGACGCATCGTTTAAAAAAGTGTTCACAACCTCAATTTCTGTAGGCTTATTAAAAGCGAAAGAAAAATGTACCATTGATTATTTAAAAGAAATTTTCTTCGTTAGCAATGACAAAAAGTGCCCTTTTAGGAATAAGACAATACAATTTCTAAAAGAAAACAATCTATCTCAGCGACAACTTCAACAGTTGGATTCTTATTCGCTTATGGAAGAGTTTATTGCTGATGGAAAAGGAATAGCTTTTTTACCGATTAAAAATGATACATTAGTAATAATTGAAGATGTTCCCCTTGAGAATTTAGCTGTTCATTTTTTTACGAATCAAACCTTTATAAAGCATATCCCTGATGAACTATTTGATTAATAAAATGACTTTGATTACAAACTTTTTTCAAAATAAAAATCCCTCTTTAACGAATATAAAAGAGGGATTTTTATTTTGTATACAATTGATTTTTCACACGTTTTGCTCCACTTCTGTACTTTTCTCCTTTTTATTCCTTTTAAAACTCTTCAATTTCTTAACCGTCCCAACAAATCCTTTCGGAAAAACGAGTAGCACGATAATATACAATAAACCTAGAATAATCGTCCATCTTTCAAAAATCGGATATTCCGTCGCTAGTTCTGATAAATAATATTTTAGGGATTCAATAATCCCAGATCCAGCAATAGCTCCAATTAATGTTCCGACTCCTCCAATCATTGTCATCAAGAGTGCATTTAGTGTCATTTCAATTGAAAATACAGTCGTATTGACAAAGCGTAATGTAATAACAAATAAACCACCACTAATCGAAGCTACTACTCCTGCCACAATACTAGCAATAATTTTATACTGAAGAACTTTATATCCTAGCGCTTCAACACGTTGCTCATTTTGTGAAATTGCCTTTAATACTTTTCCAATAGAAGATTTAGTGAAAAGACGTAACAGAATAAAAATGACAATTAAACATATAAGTGTTACATAATAAAAGGTAAAACGATCACGGAATATTTCTGGTACCCCAAATGTAAAACCATCTCCTCCGTGAGTAAGCCCACGCCATTTTTCAGCAAGTACGAAAAACAACTGTGAAATAGCAAGTGTTAACATTGCATAAAAATGACTTTTCAATCGTAAAGAAAGCAAACCAATTATATAACTAACGATTGCTGAAACGATAATTGCAGCTACTATTCCAATTAAAAAGTTCGTTATTGATACGCCTTGTCGATCAAATAAAAGCGCTACCCCATATGCTCCTATCCCAAAGAACATACAATGACCGAACGATACAATTCCTGTATACCCAAGCAATACATCAAAACTCATTGCAAAAATAGCAAAGATGAAGATTTGAGTGAACAAAATTAACAGGCTCCGTGAATCATTTACGAACGGAAATACACTTAAACAAATGAGCATACATACTCCGGAGTATACTTTAATTCGGTCCGATGTGTTGTTCACCATTTCACCCCTTTTCACCAACAAGTCCAGTTGGCTTCATTATTAAGAAAAATAGTAACATTAACATATTAATTGCAAGTGATAAATCTGGTATAAAATACGCTGTAAAAGCACCAGCTAATCCGACAATTAAAGAAGCCATAGCTGAACCTTGTACGCTTCCTAATCCACCGATAATTACTACTATAAATGCTAAAATTGCATACTGCATGCCCATCTCGGCGAAAATAACGCCCGAATACGGTGCTAATAAGAATCCTCCCAAAGCTGCCATCCCTGCCCCTAATAAAAAGACGAAAGAAAATATCGCTTTTACATTAATACCAAGCGCTTGAACCATTTCTTTATCCATTACACCTGCACGGATCATAAGACCTATCTTCGTCTTTTTGAGTAATAGTAGTAGTGCAATGTAAATAATTATCCCAATCAAAATAACAAATAGACGATATTTAATTAATATAATACCTCCGAATGTAAAACTTCCTTGTAACCATAACGGTAATTTTGCACTAATAGGGTTTGGCCCCCAAAATATTTTAATACACTCACTAAGAACGAGCATTCCTCCAAGCGTAACGAGCAGCTGTCGAACATGATTTCCATATACCGGTCTAATAAGAAACCTTTCTAAAATAAATCCTAGGAACATTCCCATGGCTACTGCTCCAACTAAAGCTAATATATAACTTCCTGTCATATTAAATAACCAAACACCTGTAAATGCTCCCCATGCAAATAAACCACCGTGTGCAAAGTTTAAAACGCTCATTAGACCGAAAATAAGTGAAAGACCTGATGCTAACAAAAAAATGAGCATCCCTGTTGAAATCCCATTTACAAATAAATTTATTAACACATCCATCCTTTTCACCTCGGATTCATGTTAAGAGATTCCTAAATATTTATGACACATTTCCTTATCCTTTTTTAATTCATTCATAAAACCGTTATGAACAATTCGTCCGTTATCCATAATGTAAAAATAATCGCCAATTTGACTAGCCATCATAAAATTTTGCTCAACAAGTAAAACTGTTGTTTTCTCTTTCATCTTCAAAATAGCTACCATTAATTTCTCCACCATTATCGGGGATAGCCCTTTGCTCGGTTCATCAATAAGTAATAATCCATCACTATTAATAAACGCTCTTGAAATAGCCAACATTTGCTTTTGCCCTCCGCTCAAGAGCCCACTTTTCTTATTCCAAAACTGCTTTAAATCCGGAAATAGTTCCAGCATCCACTCTATTTTCCCTTCTACTTCTTCACCTTTTCCCCTAGCAAGAGCGAATGTTTCTTCTACTGTCAAATCATGAAAAATACCTTGATTTTCTGGTACATACCCTATTCCTTTCCTTGAAATTAAATGTGTAGGTAATCCACTTACTTTTGCACTATCATAATAAATTTGACCATCTGTAATCCGGTGAAACCCCATAACTGAACGTAATGTCGTTGTTTTCCCTGCCCCGTTTCTACCAAACAGTACAGTAATCGTCCCTTTCTCAACAGTAAGAGATACTCCTTGCAAAATATGAAACTGATCTAAATACGTTTCTATATTATTCACTTGTAATAGTGCCACTATATAATCCCCCTAAATAAGCACTTTGTACACGCTCATCTTTCATAATTTCTTCTGGCAATCCTTCAGCCAATAACTCTCCATGAAATAAAACGATAAGATGATCTGACAAACCTAGTATCATATCCATTTTGTGTTCGATAAGTACAATTGTGCTCTCTGGATGTTTCTTAATATTTTCAATCACTTGTAATATAGCAGGGACTTCCTCAACCGAAATACCTGCCGTCGGCTCATCAAGTAATAACACATCCGTTTTTAAAGCTAATAACATCGCAAGTTCTAGCTTTCTTTTCTCTCCATGTGCCAAATCTTTCGCTAATACGTTCTCTTTCTCGTGAAGTAATACTGTTTTTAAGAAACGTCTCGCCTCTCCAACTTGTTGCTTTAATTTTGCTGGATTCGGGAAAAAGCTATAGTAATCTTGTACGAATGATTGAACACTTAAACGGACATTTTCAAGTACCGTTAATTCTGGGAATATGTTTGTAAGCTGAAAAGAGCGACCGATTCCTAAGCGTGTTCGATCTGAAATCGATAGTTTTGTAATATCTTGCCCTTTAAAATACACTTCACCTGTTGTGGGTGAAATCTGTCCACTTAGTAAATTAAATAATGTTGTCTTCCCCGCACCATTTGGCCCGATAATAGAAATGAGTTTTCCTTTTTGGACAGTTAAATTTACATCTTTAATAACATGATCTTCACCAAAAGATACGCTAAGATTTTTCGTCTCTAACAAATGTGTCACGAAATCCCCTCCCTTTAAAGCCGTGAGTATGAAAGAAATATGTATAAAGAGGGTCCCCCCTCTTTATACAAAAACAACAGAAAATTCAGTCTATTTATTTTGAACTGGTGGTTCTGTTTCTTTCATCGTTAATTCTCGCTCTAACACTGGCACCGGATAATCAACACCGTCTTGCTTTTTCAATGTGATAGAATACAGTGTCTGCATCGCTTGGTGATCCTTCTCTCTAAACTTCATCTTTCCTTTTGGTGTATCAAATTCCATTCCTTCCATTTTCTTAATCAAGGTATCTACATCTGTATCACCTTTTGTTTTCTTTAAGGCTTCTACAATAGAAATTGCTGCTGACATTCCTCCCGCTGTAAACAAATCTGGCACTGCACCATTAAAACGTTTTTTATGCTCTTCAACTAGCCAATCATTCACTTTATTTTTTGGAAGTGTGTGATAATATACAGAAAAACCTTGCATACCTACTAATGCATCCATTGTTTTTAATGCTGGTATATCTGGCGCACCTGTAGAAATTTTAATACCTTGCGCTTCCACATTCATATCTTTCAACTGTTTCCAAGGTGAATTTGCCCCTGCCCAAACGATAAATAAATAATCTGGTTTTGAACTAATGATATTTTGAATATTCGCTGTAAAATCTGTTGAATTTGTATCCGCGTATTGCTCATTCACAATGTTCGCACCTAATTTTTTCGCACCCGCTTTAAATGCAGCAATCCCTTCACGACCAAAAGCGTTATCTGGGGCAAATGTCGCAATCTTTACATCTTTTTTCGCAATTGCTGCTGCTCCTGCAATCGCATCTTGTGAGGAACTTCTTCCAGTTCTAAAAATATATTTATTCCAGTTCTTCCCGGTAATACTATCCGCAACTGCCGGTTCTACAACCATAATCTTTTCATATTCTTCTGCCAGTGGTAAAACCGCTAACGTATCACTTGAACTAGACGATCCAACTAAAAAATCAACTTTCTCTTCTTCTAATAACTTCGTAGCTTTCTTCACTGCTACATCCGCTTTCGTTTCTGTATCTTCTACAACAAACTTAATCTTTTTCCCATCTACTTTCCCAGTCCCACCAGTTGCATAGTCTAACCCTAATTCAAATCCGTTCACTGTTTGTTTTCCATACGATTCTAGCGGTCCTGTTAAAGAAGCAAGGACTCCTACCTTAATCGTTTTTTCATCTTCTGTACTTGTTTTCTTTCCTGAACAAGCTGCCGTTATTAATAACGAACCTAAAACACAACCAGTAAACATTGTCTTTAGCCACTTACGTTTTTTCATCGACATTGTGATCCTCCCCATACTTTACTTTCTGATAGAATCAAACACGCCAAAATCCCCTGTCCGTAATCATGACTAACTAATACGATAGATAATGGAAAACTCTTGTAGTACCCTCTACATTCGGCACAAATATATAATCACCTTCCTATGTAATGGAAACGGACATACAATCAATATATATTCTGCAATCCAATTGAAAATACTGTTTCATTTTAGTAATGGCCATACAAAAAGACTAACTTATTTTTTAAGTTAGTCTTTTCACCTTAATTAGAGTTAAGTTCTACTTTCTCTAACCCTTCAGCCAATCGTTTCTTATCTATTCCTTCTCCAATTACTACTAAGTTTGTTGGGAAACCGAAATCTTGTTCCAGTAAAGTCGGTACTCCGAACGAATATTGGAATAGGTGAGGGTATTTATCTCCATGGAATTTCACAAAGCCTTTCACTCGATAAATACTATCTGGTAAATTCGAAAGCCATTCATATAATTTGTCTTGATCAATCGGTTTCGTAAATTGATACGTCATCGTTTGTATATGTAAATGCTGTTTAACGTGTAGTGTCTCATGTTCCTCATCATTTGGAAATTCTGCTTCTTCTATATCTTTTAAAGATATATTACAATACTTTGTCTCATACATTTTCGCATGATCATTTATTGTCTTTACTTCTTCAAGTACTATGTTCTTATCTTCATCTGTTAGTAAATCTGCTTTATTAACAAGAATGTGACTACCAAATTTCAGTTGCTCATGCAATAGCTGTTGTACATTTGCACTTAATATACTTTTGTTTAACCACCTTACTGCATCTAAAACGACTACAATTGATTTCACTTCCAGGAAAGGAGCTAAAATTGGCGAGACACACGCGTCTAACACTTCAATTGGATGCGCAACACCTGTCGTTTCTATATAAATGACATCTGGTCTTTCTTGTTGGTATAACGAATGTAATTGTATTTCAAGCTCTTCTTTTAACGTACAACAAATACAGCCTTTAAGAAGTTCTCTTAAAACATTCTCTTTTCCAATAATATCTGTATCTACCGAGTATTCACCAATTTCATTCATTAATACTGCAACTTTTCTATTCTTCTTTTTCTCTGCTAACAATAAATTTTGTAATAATGTTGATTTTCCACTACCTAAAAAACCACCTAATATATGAATCTCCACTTTATTCATTCAACCGACCATCCATTTCTTTATTTCAAATGTATTCAAAGCGTAATAATTACGATTTATATTTATCATTTTATTAAAAGAATGACCATTTGTAAATATAAGAGATTCACTGCTCATTTACTTCATATGCAACTCTAACTCCAGACTCAATTGCTCCTTGCATCCATCCATGTGTTAATGTCGTATGCTCTCCTGCAAAGTGTACTTTTCCAGATGGTGGTGTAATATACGGAAATAACTCGAGCTCTTGGCCTGGTTCAAAAGCTGTAAATGCACCGCAAGAATACGGATTTTTACTCCAGCTAAAAGATGTTCCAGTGACAAACTCACTATAGACGATGTCACCGTATATTTCCGCTAAATTTTTTAATGCGTAACGAATACGATCTCTCTGGGGGAGACTATCCCATGTTAACGCCTCATCTGCCCACGTATAACTAGCCAACACAACAGCTGGTCCTGGAGTATGAATGCCATAACTCGGATAGTATGTAAACCGTATCGGTAAATCAGTAATAGATTTCCCACCACACTGTCCCGCTTTCTCCCAAAATCTACTTTTAAACTCTATTGCAATTTTAGTTGCAGCAATATAATTTAATTCACGAATTGCTCTTCTTTTAAAATAAGAGAATAAATAGTATGGCTGAACTTCTACAAATCTTAACGCTGAAAACGGAATTGTAATAATAGCAAAATCACTTGTTATTGTAAATTGCTCTAACGTTTGCTCATGGTTTCCTTGTAACATTACTTTATTATCTTCTTGTATGATTTTATCAACCTTATACGGCATTAAAATATGCTCTCTTAATTGTGGTAAGAATGCATTCGATAACTTATCCATTCCACCAGTTATTTCATAATATTTCGTTGTTGAAGTAAAGAAGATCATTTCACGTAATACTTCAATTAAGGACATTCCCATATAAGCTTCCATATCAAGAAGTACCCCGATTATATCTATTGCAACATCTGAATAATACTCCATTAAAAATGAACCAAGCGAATACGTTTTATACTTTTTTTCAACAATAAGCCAGTTTTTATCAGGTTCCTTCTTAATATAATTTAGTATTGGTTCTAATACCTCAATCATTAACTCTTCTGCCGTTTTTCCTCTTTCTTTATCCAAAACCGGATATTCAAGTACACTTGGATCATTTTCAAACACATTCAATCTCGTTTGAATGTTATTCGTGTAAATGATATCTGCAAAAGTTTTATTTATAAAAAGGTTTAAAGGTAGTTTAAATTTATAAATATACGCTAAGGTTAACTTATGGGTATCAGGGATTCTCATCGGTCCCGCATTAAAATATAAACCCACACTAAATGGTTCCCGAATCGTATACACCCTGCCACCTATTCTGTTATTTGCTTCTATAATCGTTACTTCGTGCCCAGCCTCTTTTAATAAAGAACCTGCAACTAATCCAGAAATCCCTGCACCGGCAATCGTAATCCGTTTTGGGTTATTCTTTTTAACAAGCCCTGCATGAATAATATGAAGCATTTCTTCCATTGTTAATGGGTTCCCCATGCCATTTCCCCTTTTACAAAGGATTTTACTGAATTATATTCAGTTACCTTCATTCCTATGTTTTGGGCAAGGAATTACACGGATACATTTTCAAATACTTGAATATCTTTTATAAAATGTAATAAACTAGATATGATTCTATAGAAGTAAGACGTATTATCTTACATAACAAAACCAATGAAATTGCGAGGAATTTTGAAATGAAAAAAGGTATTAACCGTGTTGTATTAGTAGGAACAGGAGCAGTTGGATGTAGTTATGCTTACTGCATGATTAACCAAGCCGTAGCTGAAGAATTTGTTTTAGTCGATGTAAATGAGGCAAAAGCTGAAGGAGAAGCAATGGATTTAAGTCATGCTGTTCCATTCGCACCAGCTCCAACTAGAGTATGGAAAGGCAGCTACGAAGATTGTAAAGATGCTGACCTTGTAGTTATTACAGCTGGATTACCACAAAAACCAGGCGAAACACGTTTAGATTTAGTTGAGAAAAACGCTAAAATCTTTAAACAAATCGTTCGCAGTATTATGGATAGCGGATTTGATGGCATCTTCTTAATCGCAACAAACCCTGTAGATATTTTAACTTACGTAACTTGGAAAGAATCTGGTTTACCGAAAGAACGTGTAATCGGTTCTGGTACAACGCTTGATTCTGCTCGTTTCCGCTATATGTTAGGTGAGTACTTCGATATTGGTCCACACAACATTCACGCTTATATTATCGGAGAACACGGCGATACTGAACTTCCTGTTTGGAGTCATGTTTCCGTTGGTATCCAAAAACTACAAACACTGCTTGAAAAAGACAACACGTATAATCAAGAAGATTTAGACAAAATTTTCATAAACGTCCGTGATGCAGCTTACCATATTATTGAGCGTAAAGGCGCAACTTATTATGGTATCGGTATGTCACTTCTACGTGTTACAAAAGCAATTTTAAACGACGAAAATAGTGTATTAACTGTATCAGCTTACTTAGAAGGTCAATATGGTCAAAAAGATGTTTATATCGGGGTGCCTGCTGTTTTAAATCGCGGCGGTGTTCGTGAAATTTTAGAGGTTGAATTAAGTGAAGAAGAAGAATTAAAATTCGATCACTCTGTTCAAGTATTAAAAGAAACAATGGCTCCGGTTCTTTAATTAAGATAAAAAAGCAATCCAATTTATTTTGGATTGCTTTTTTATCTTAATTATCCCCTATGACCTTTTAATGATTTTCTATCATTTCTTATTTTTTAGTCGCATCCTCATTATTTATATCAAGTACATCTAATAAAAAGATAAAGATTGGTATCCCGATAATAAGCCCCCATATTCCGAGGAAATGCTCTGAGAAGATGAGAATCATAAATGTATAAAAGATTGGTAAATTTGTTTTTGCAGACATAAACTTCGGATTTAAAAAATAACTTTCAAGAGCGTGGATTACTGTTATGAACACGAGTATGTATACTACGTACATAACTCCGCCTACGTTGTAAGCAATGATACAAAGTGGAAACAAAGAAATAATCACACCTGCAACAGGAATCAACCCTAGTAAGAAAACCATAACAGCTAATACAAGTAGCTGTGGAAATCCTAAAACAATTAATGCAATGACAGTAAGAATACAATTTACAACGGCAATTAAAAACTGAGCTTCAATTACTTTTCCGAACGATCTTGCAAATCTTTCACCAAAATATGCAATTTCCTCATAAAAGATTTTTAACTTACTATCTTTAAACTTAGATGTAAATGTAATAATACGCTCTTTTTCTAATAAGAAAAATAAGCTTAAAATTAGAGATAATAATATTTGTAAACTTACCTTCCCTATATTTGCTATTGATTGATATATAACATCTACACCTTGTTCTATATATTTTGATACTTCCATCCCATTAATTGTCGAAAGTACATATTTAACGATTTCATTATCAGGTGGATTTTGAAAAAATAGTTTAAATTGATAAATTAATTGTGAAATTTGTATCGTCAGCACAGGTAAATATTTATATAACGTTGTGCCTATAAAGGAAACTAGTATTATATACAAACATGCAATAACAATTTTCCGGTTTACTTTCAATTTCCTTGAAATAAAACGTTGAAATCGATCCATTAAAAACGTCAGTATAAACGTAATTAATATTAAATTGATCATACTTTTTAATGCATATAATACAAGCGCTACTATTATTAAAACGAGAAACCGTTGAAACCCTCTACTTCGAAAAAAACTCTTTACTTCATTCATTAAGAATTAACCTCCCCCTCCAATGGATGGAAATTGAATCTATTACATTTTATGAACTCCTATAGACAATCTTTCTTACTAATTGAGAAGAATCCTTTTTTTCTTTTCATATTGTTAGATTCGTTTAACTGGAATCCACCAACATATTTCGGTGGACTTCAGTTATTTTTCATATAATCTTTTTATAAACTAGGTGATTTTCTATTTTTAGACTGCTGTTCATACGCATATCCCATATTGAAAAGCTCTCTTTCACCAAACTGTTTCCCTACAAACACTACACCGATTGGTTCTCCATTTTTATCATATCCAGCAGGAACCGCTAATTCCGGATAACCAGCTACAGCTGATAGAAGAACTTCATCGTTATTAATCATAACTAGAGCATCCAAACCTTTTTCTACTAAATACCTATCTAGCTCTTTTTTTGCATTTGCTTGACTCGTTTGTACTACGTTTTCGAACTCTTCTTTCGTTATAGCAGATTTTTCAGACCCCTCAATTAATGTTTGTCCGTATTTTATTCGTCTTTTACTATCCTTTTTATTAAACGCTATAATCTCTTCTAACGATTTTACCGGTATATTTTTTTGCTGTGAAAAATAGTCGTTTACATTATGCTTGAACTCATATTCTAATGTTTGCAAATTATCTACACCCTCAGCACTTAACTGGATATTATCAGCTAATATTGCACCTGCATCTTGAAGGTCTTTTCTAATTTTTTCTGCTACTGTTTTTCTATTTTCATCTTGTTGGTCTACAGAAAAAAGAAGCCCTATCTTTTTCCCTTTTAATCCATCTATTGATAAATCCTTTGTATAATCAATTCTTTCTTTATCTTTCATTTTTTCTGTCATAACATCTTTTTCGTCATAACCTATCATTGCATTAAATAACGTTGCTGCATCTTTTACTGTTCTTGCCATAGGTCCTGCTGTATCAAGAGTTTCAGCTAATGGAATAATTCCTGTTCTACTTACCATACCTAAAGATGGACGTAACCCAACTACTGATTGCTGCGCCGCTGGTGCAACAATCGATCCCGTCGTTTCTGTTCCAATTGCAAGCGGCGCAAAATCTGCCGCAACTACTGTAGCAGATCCTGAACTTGATCCTGAAGTATCGAATGTAATCGGACCGTACGGGTTTAAATTTTGTCCTTTCTTCCCGCTATACCCACTTGGCATTGTAAAAGATAAATAGTTCGCCCACTCAGACATATTCGCTTTTCCTAAAACAAATGCTCCTTCTTCTTTCAACTGCTTCACAATTGTTGCGTCTTGATCTGCAATCCAATCTTTTAATACATAAGTTCCTGCACTAGTCGGCATCACTTTTTCCGTCTGTACATTATCTTTTACAACAACAGGAATACCATATAAATTCGAATTTTTGTTTCTACCCCGCTCTTGATCTAACTTTCTTGCTTCTTCCATCGCATTAGGATTTATCTCTGTAACAGAATTTAATGTTATTCCATTTTGATCATGTTCTTGTATTCTAAAGAGATAAATGCTCGTTAATTCTTCATATGACAACTTTCCATCATCAATCATTTTTTGAAGCTCATCTACAGTCGCATTTACGACTTCTTTTTCTTTTATTTTTACATTTTCTATATTGATTCCTTTAAGCTGATTATGTATCGGTTGTAGCACTCTTTCTTTATCATATACAATACGCTCAGGTTCCTTTGGAAAATAATTTTTATACACGTAATATCCGCCGACACACGCTAATAAGACAATGCCTCCAGCGATAGACAGCGTTACCTTTACCCATTTCTTCATGTTGCTTCCTCCACTCTATAAGGTGCTTCGTTACACGAAAAAGAGAGTTACCTTTTACTTAACTCTCTCCAATCAAAATGCTAAATGAAAAAATGAAAGATTTCAATCTAATTACTTCTTTTTTGCATTTGCTTTGCTAACATTTCTTTCACTTGATTATACGTTAACCCTGAATTTTTATTTAAACGCTTTACTTCCTCAACATCAGTACCTACCACTGTATATTTTTTCTCATCATTCATTTTTCTAATTCCCTTCTCACCGGATTATTTCTTATATTTCTTCCCTAAATGCACATAAATTAACACCACTACAAAAAAGGAAGCTGTTTTTAAGCACAGCTTCCTTCTCGTTACATATTGTATTTCTTAATAAAATTTCACTACATCTTCAGTAGGCAAGAACGTTCTTTCTGCTGGTTGTTCGTTTGGTTCACCAAATGGCATTTGACCTACTAAGCTCCACTCTGCTGGAATGTTCCAAGTTTCTTTCACTTCAGCATCTACGATTGGGTTGTAATGTTGTAATGACGCTCCAATTCCTTCAGCAGATAATAGCATCCACACAGTATGTTGTAACATCGCATTTCCTTGATGAGACCAGAATGGGAACTGATCTTTATATAATGGCGCATTTTCTTGCATTTTTTGTACAGTTGCTTGATCTTCAAAGAATAGAACTGTTCCTACACCTGCATGGAAGCCTTTTAGTCTTTCTACAGTCGCTTCAAAGTTTTCTGCTGGTACGCGAGCTCTTAGTGTTTCTTTAACAATATCCCAAAACTTTTCATGCTCTCCATCCATTAATACAACCATACGACCACTTTGCATATTGAAAGATGTTGGTGCGTGTAAAGCTGTTTTTAACACTTCTTCAATTCTTTCTTTCGTAATTGCATCGTTTTTTGCTACTTTACGAATTGAACGGCGATTCACAATTGCTTCTTTTAAGTTTGTTGTAGTTGCTGACATTTTAATTCCTCCAAATGTTTGTTTTATAATTTATTTTGTTATTTCATAACAAGCGAATTAGCAATATCCATCGGTATTACATTGCATACCTTCAAATGAATTTGTTTTATCCTTTTCAATTTCTTTATCAATGACCCTTTCTAGTGTTTCTTTACTAGCAAGCCCTTGAATGACTTCATCTCCAATCATGACAGTTGGAACAGCCATAATATTCGCTTCATCATATGCGTGTTGAATTGCTTCTTGATGCTTTTCTTTATATTTACGAATTACTAAAGCATCTTTAAATTCCGCCTCAGGAAGTCCTACTTCTACCGCTAATTTTGTTAACACATCAATATCTTCAATGTTTTGCTCTTCTTGGAAAAATGCTGTGAATACGCGGTGATGATACTCATTACCTAGTCCACGTTCTTTCGCAAATTGACATCCTTCGAAAGCTAAATGTGTATATGGATGTGGTGAAACACGTGGCAAGCGCATATCAATTCCTAACTTCTTCGCTGTCGGAAGAATGAAAGCATCCCATGAACCTAATTTTTCTGGTTCATTCCATGGATCTATTTTTGAATATGGACTTGGACGTAATTCAAATGGCATCCATTCAATCTCTACATCTTTCTCTTTCGCTACCTCATCTAATGGACCTTTTGCTAAAAAACAAAACGGACATATAAAATCTGAGTATACTTTCATTTTTACAGTCATAACTTTTACACCTTACCTTTATTGTTGTAATCAAATCAGTTACATTAATGACAAAAAAATATAAATAGGATTTAAGCATTCATTTTTTCTTGCAAAGTTTCAAACAACTGCCCCATTGTAATATTTCTCAAAACTTCTTCCATCGCGGATTGTGCTTGAATTAAAATAATTTCTAACACCGCTTGAATATTCGCCCCAATTGGACAATCTGGATTCGGTTGCTCGTGAATATGAAATAGCTTGTCTTCTTCGACTACGTTCACTGCATGATACACATCTAACAATGTGATTTCATATAAATCCTTTAGTAATCCCGCGCCACCCGGTCCACGATTTACGTAAACAAAGCCAGCTTGTTTCAAGTACGACATGATTTTACGAATGACTACTGGATTTGTATTGACACTCTCAGCCATATAGTCTGAAGTACAAAGTGAAGATGGATTGTTTTTCAAAATAGATAAAATATGAACAGCTATGGAAAAGCGGCTACTAATTTTCATCGTAATCACCACCTCGATGTAATCATTATAGTTACAACTAAAAAATAAGTCAATCCTTTTCATAGATTTTTTATAAGTAAATTAAAAAGTGTCCCATTATGATATATGAGACACCTCTTTTTATTCTGCAAATAGCGATTGAAATTCTTCAATAAATAGCTGCACAGCGATTGAAGAATCCTTTAATGAAGGAACAGCTAAAGCAATTTCTCTCCATACTTGTGGTTCCAATTCTCTCGTTTGCACATTTTTTGGTAAATTCGTTAAAGATAATTCAGCTAATATTGCAATGCCCAATCCTTCTTGAATCATATTTAAAGCTGTAGTAACTGTCGAAATTACATATTCAGCCCGAAGTGGTACGTTTGCTTGTTTAAACATATCAATAATGGGTGGTTCGTATCCACCCTTACATAATATGATCGGTTCATTCTCTAAATCACAAATTGTAAGAGCGTCCTTCTTACAGAGAGGATGATCCTCTCTTAAGATAGCAACCATTTTCCCCTTCGTTAATGGAACAATCTCCATATCTTTATTAGGCAAAATAACAATTCCTATATCAATAACCCTCGATACTAACCAATCTTCAACTTCTTTAATCGTTCCTTCACAAAGAACGACTTCTAAGTTCGGATACTTCTCCTTAAAAAGGTTTATCATTTTGGGTAAGAAATGTGCAGAAGCGCTCGGAAAACTCCCAATTCGAATCGTCCCAACTTCGTGCCCTTTCTCCATCGCAACTTCTTGTTCAATCTTCTCTACACCGTTCAAAATCTCTCTAATATGTACAAGAATTCTGTTTCCTACATCCGTAACAATTAATCCTTTTCGTTTATCACGTATAAGAATCGTAACTCCTATCTCTGACTCAATACTTGAAATCGCATGACTAACAGCTGGCTGCGTCATATTTAACACCCGAGCTGCCTTCGTAAAACTACCTAACTCAACGGTTTTTATTAATACTTGCAGTTGTGTAATGGTCATAACTAATCACTTATACTCCCCATAAAAAAGATTCATTTTATTTATTACAGTCGATATCATATCATAGTGAAATGAATAACAACAAGGAGGTCTTACCGTGACACAGCTTTCTCGAACTAAGACGGCCATAATCCTTACCTTTCTCGTTTTCATGTGGGGAATCAATTGGCCTTTATCTAAGTTTGCCCTGCATTATACACCACCCGTTTTATTTGCAGGCGTTCGAACTTTAATTGGAGGATTCATTTTACTCCTTTTCGCATTACCGAAATACAAAGAGTTACACTTAAAAGAAACTTGGCATTTATACGTTATTTCTTCTTTACTTAACATCATTATATTTTACGGATTACAAACTGTAGGCCTTCAATATATGCCAGCTGGGTTATTTTCCGCCATTGTATTTCTACAACCTGTTTTACTCGGCGTTTTCTCATGGATTTGGCTTGAAGAATCTATGTACGGCTTAAAAATTTTTGGGCTTGTTCTTGGATTTATTGGCGTGGGTGTCATTAGCTCTAGTAGTTTAACTGGACATATCTCTATTATCGGAATCCTTCTCGCGATAGGATGCGCTATTGGCTGGGCACTTGGAACAGTATTTATTAAGAAGACTGGGCACCGCGTTAATTCCATTTGGATGGTAACACTTCAGCTCATTATTGGCGGGCTTTGCTTAATTGGATTTGGTTCAGAGTTTGAAAGCTGGTCTAGTATCGCTTGGAGTATACCATTTGTTAGCGTACTTCTCTTTATTTCGTTCTTCGTTATTGCAATGGGGTGGCTTGCATACTTCACACTTGTTGGAGCTGGTGAAGCAAGTAAAGTTGGGGCTTATACATTCCTCATTCCACTAATCGCTATTATTGTAAGTTCAATTTTCTTACATGAGGCCATTACAATGAGCTTATTTATTGGGCTATTATTTATTGTTGTGAGCATTTGTTTTGTAAATATAAAACCAAAAGCACTTGCTATAAGGCAGCAAGTTGAATTGAAATAAACGTAAGAAAGAGCCTACTGTTTGTAGGCTCTTTCTTACGTCTTACTTTTTACGACGTACTACAAAAACACACGCACCAACCGACGATACAATCGCCAAAATAGATAAGACAATCGCTATTACTTGCATATTACTAGTGCCTTCATTCTTTTCTACACTAGACACTTCACCATGTTCTCCTGTTAATGACGTACCTTTTGCAATTGTAGTAAGTGAATGTGGTTTTTCAGCTTTTTCATCGCCTGTCCATTCAACAATTTCTCCATCTTTATATTGTTGATATGCGTCCCAAGCTATTTTTTGCTCTTTATCCGGATTTTTAGCGACGAAAGTAAATCGTTGGAATTGACCGGTTAAAATCCCTTCTCCTGTCGCTTCCCATACTACAGTTTTCACTTTTCCAGCACTATCTTTTTGCGCTTCCACTTTCCACCCTGGCACTGGCTCATACTGTTGAAACTCAACGCCAGACGGTATTTTTAGTGTGACTTTTGTTGTTGCTATATTTTTTTCAACTGGTACCTTTATTGTGTAAGTCTCCCATGAATTAACATCAGAAGTTTCTGGCTTTACCGTCACATGAGCACTAACAGGTAACGAAAAGATTCCCATTGCAATTATTGTTGCGATCATTGTTGTTCCTAATTTTTTTATACGTTTCATTTTCTATTAACTCCCTTTCATCTATAACGCCTCTTTATCTGCCACCTACAATAAATTTATAATCTGTATCGAAGCTATCCAGAGATTTTGTTAATCCATGAACATGTATATTCCAGTTTCCTGTCATGTTAATATACATACCTTCTGCTTCATATTCTCCCGGTGAAACTGCTGAAACTTTAAATGAACCTTTTCCCATATTCATATCTAATGATTGAGTAGTTAAAATAATTTGCTCCATATCAGTAACAGGTTGTCCGTTTTCATCCTTTAAAGTAATATGAAATGTATTTTGTCCTACTTTATTAGGACTTACATGTAAAGTAAGTTCATACCCATTATCCAGTTGCTTACTTTCTGTAAAAGGTCCCGTAGGAGGCATCGGTGGTGTTTGTACGTTTGTCATAAAAGCTACGATGACAAAAATGATAATTCCGATGATAAACTCTACTTTCACCGTAGCGCCTAATCCCTTCTGCGCTCTCATTTTCCCTTTCACATAATGTACAATTCCCAATATCCCCATGAAAATGAATAAAAGTATTTTTGCTAATAAAGCTAATCCATACTTCGTATCAAATAAAGAGTGGATTGTTGGAATAAAAAATGTACTGTTAAAAAGACCTGTTATTAAAATCACGATGACAGCACCTGTTGCCCACGGTGAAAAACGCTTAATCATATCCCAATACATACTCCACTTGTCATCCTCTTTACGTAAAAGAAGAATAATGGATGATAGACCGCCAATCCATAATGAAGCTGCAAATAAATGCAGAAAATCCATAACGACAGCAATCTCTTTAAACTTCAAACCATATGCATGACTATTAAAGGCTTTCATAACAAGTATCCCGATAAACAATACTATTGGAATACTCCATACTTTAAACGACGATAGCTTCCCACACTTCATCGCAAAATACGTAACAATTATAAGTGAACTAATAAGAACCATTTGAGTAATCCATACATATCCAAAAACAGAAAGCTGTAACGTTTCTTTTAAGAGTAAAGGATTGAATGCTTCTAGCCATGAAACATCTGCATTTATTTTTGCTTGTAGTGGTAGATTGAATAACAAGCTAATAAATATCCCAAATAAGGAAATCCATATTATGTTCTTACTCCTTGATCGAACCGAGGTTGCATTCCCTTTATACATAATAAGATTAAAGAATAGCACTCCTATAAATAGTGAGAAACTTGTATATAGAACCCCACGTTCCATAATCATATCTATTTGCGGGACATACCCCATCTCTTCTACTTGTACATCATCTGCTCCCGCTTCCGCTGACCCAATTCGGAACGGAATAACTCCTTGAATTGGATGTCCATCAGCTGAAATCACTTTCCACTGAATAGAGTAGAGTCCGTTTTTCAGATTTTCTTTTAACCCTGCTTCTAATAGTTTTTTGTTTTTTTTATCAATATGAGCATCTTTCAAATCGACCCTTTTACCTGATGTATCCCTCACGTACAATGTATTAAAACTTGAAACTTGTATGTCCTCATCGAATTCGATTTTCACAACAGATGGTGCCTTCTTCAAAGTTTCATTTTCAACAGGGTTTGATTTCACAACGTACGCATGAGCAGATGTACTTTTCGGTATCGATATGATAAGCACACATGCAATTAATAACCATGTCCCTAACTTTCTCATTACTTTCACAATCACTTCACTTCTTTCTTACTCATCGCTATACTTCCATTCCTTTAACTTTCCAAGTTTGATTATCGGGCGAAATATTAACCTTATTAAATATAATCTTCTATAC